>NZ_DS989852.1:146385-269427 GCF_000155555.1 Coleofasciculus chthonoplastes PCC 7420 | reverse complement strand
TTACGAGTTCATCTCGATCAACAACTGCAACGTCAGGTCGAAATGCTGTCATACCAACATTAGAAGGGCGCAATAGTCCCCGCTGGAACACAAACCAAGGTAAGCCTATTGCGTCAATTTGGACACAGATCTTGGCGCTAATGAAGGCTACCACTTCTTCATGTAAACCTGTTGGTTCCAAATCGAACACCTCTCCATCGATCAGTTCGTAGCGGTTATCGCTACCATGACGAGCGAGAAACTCGTCAAAGCTAAGTGGCTTCTGTTGAATTGCTTGCTCGACTGCAATAATCATAGGTCAACTGAGTCCAATTAATGCCTCAAGTCTACCAAATCGAGTATGTGATACATAGGACGAATCAAACCTCTGATTGCTTTGCCCCAGAATATTGACAAACTTCCGGCTAGAACCCAACCAAGAATTCAGTAATCTAAGGTTCCCGCTCACCGAACGCAGGTAATCTTTGCATCTCACCGACAAATTAGATTGGTTCCGGTACAGCAGGATTGTTATGCTAGTGTCACAACGTTAGTATTAGTCTCTAATTTAAGGAATTTAAGTGTTGACAATCAAATCTTTAATCTGCTCTTTAGGGTAGGAATTGATTAAAAGCTGAGTTACAATTTCAGGGACAAAAGCTGTATTGTGTAATTGGCAAAGTTTAACAAGTCGATTTATCAATACTGTATCTATCTTTTTTGACATTAAACGCTCACATTCAGGGGAATTGGCTATGCAAATATATTCGTCATTCTGCTTCTGCGATTGTTGTATTACATAGCCAGCTTTGTAAAGCAGGTAGATCGCAGAACGTAGTTCCCCACGAGTCCGATTGTGTCCGAATACTTTAATTAAATACTCAAACTCTTCGCTCCTAGTAAAACCATCGGGATAACGTTCTCTCAATTTACCCAAAGCATCGCAGAGAAAAGATGATTCGCATGATCTCCAACTACTCTTGCGTAAGAGACGCTTATATAAGTCAACGGTAGGTTCTGCCAAAGCAATTTCTGAGTTTGCTGTTGTTGGGGAAACTTTATTAGATTCATCTCCAGTTTCTTCAGCTTTTGCGTGCCAAGTTTGTTTAACTTGATATAGTTTGACTATCTCAGGTGCGCTTTGGAGGAATTTCATAAATCCGCCAAACCCCAAGTTATGCTCATCAAATGCCGAGTCAATCTCAAGCATTTCGTTTTTCAGTGTAGAGAGGCTTACGCCGTCTGGAAATTTACCAAGTACACGTTCCAGCAAATCTAGTGCGTCTTCACGCAGTTGAGTTGTTTTCAGCGAGGCAGATACACCATTAGTAGTTGATTCTTCATCAATGTAAATAAATCGATTACAAGATTTTTTGACAGCCTCACTAAGAGCAGAACGCGGTCCAACACCGACTACAGATTTACCCAATTCTCTTAAACGTCTGAACAAAGGTGAAAAATCTGAATCTCCAGTAGCAAGCACAACCCATTCCAAATCAGGAATACGAGCCAAGTACTCCATAACATCGACAACAATTTGAATGTCAGCGGAGTTTTTACCTTTTACTGGATGATAAACGTGGACAAACTCAAAACCGAGTAAATTAAGCTCTGGCTGACGTACACTGACTGATGCAATACTGAAATCCCCATAGGCTCGACGAACCACTACACGCCCTAACTCATTAGCGCGTTCTAATAGCGCTTCTCCTCCATCAACTTTCAGCCAGCCTGATAGGTTTTCAACATCCAAAAAGATTGCGACTTTTTCTGCCATCTAGGATTCTGCTGAATTATTACTGAGTTAAATTTTCCCACAGGACACCCTAATTTGCTCATTATCCGATACCCAGCATCAGTCTATCAACAATTTCCGGAAACGATCAACGCTCATAGATCAGCTTTCAACTACGTCACCATAAAAAATTCGAGGCAGCATAACTCTGTATTCAACATTAGGTTATGCTGGATAAGACCGATATAGGGGTGATATCCAGCATAACCTAATGTTGCAACCTAGCGCTCTGATGCGGCTTTGCAGCTTGCTGGAGGCGGAGCCTTCACGGTAGGTTGGGTTGAGTCTGTCAAGTCCTTGCTTTTTGAGGACTGGAAAAATAATCGTTTCACAAATCGCATATTCTGATTCTTCAAAAGTTAATTCTTTCAGGCAAAATTCTAAATCTTCTCTAAAGGATTATCGAAGATATTCAACCCAACCGAAAAAATCGGGCGATCGCATATTGAGTGCATGGGCATTGTTCAAGCAACACCATACTCTAATAAGGCATTAGACAATTGCTTACGTTTTTCGATCAAGGCACGGTTATTTTTTTCATGATCTCCCAGGTTTAAGACTTGAACCGTGACGATTGCCCGCTCGCTTAACCCTTCTACCCGACCACTAATTTTAAAGCGAAGTTCTGTTTCACATTCTGTCATCAGGGGAGTTAGGGGTAGCTGACAGGTGTAGGTTTTTTATTTAAGGGTGGAGACTAGACTTGGGGGACAAGGAAGGAAAGTAGACAAGGGGGGAAAACCGTACAGAATTTGGTTCGGTCAAGCTAACGGGAAAAAGCCGAAACGCCCTATTTTTCGTTAACACTCTTCCTTGTCTACTGGTCTACCTGTCTTCCTTGTCTTACCTGAACCGCAATCTTAAAAAACCTACCCTTGTGAGGTTAGGGGTAGGGGTTGGGATTTATGAGCATCACCACATTGATTAGAGGTATTACAACTGGCGACAATATTTGAAAAGTCAACTGTGCGTCTAGGATTCAATTTTTGAGCTTCTATATGCTCATTGTGGCAAGCATCAATGTTTTGGATGCGCTGACAGCAATAGGCACAAAGGTAGAATTGTTCTGCTAGAGCATATTGCCGAATAGTTCGGCGAATCTCTTCAGTTAACTGGTTGTAGCGTCCGTGAGGGTTTGCTCGTTTCCAGGCTGTTAAGCTGGACGGTTCAGTCCCTTTACTAATGGTTCGCATGACGCAATTCTTGTTTACGGATCAGTAATTTGGCTTTGACTAATTCCAGATGATTGGCGGGTAGTTCCTCAGTTAATTTGGCGAGTAGTTGTTGAGCCTCAGTTAGCTTTAAATCTTGTATGGCATCCAGCAGATCGTTCAGTTCAGCATCAATTTTCTGATTACGGATGCTGGTGTCCATGACATCTAATAAGACAGTATTAGCATCTTGCCCATACTGAGAGGGCAATTGTTGCAATTCACCATTGGTTAAGGTGTAAACTAAAACATTTTTACAGTCGCTGATCACCAGAGGTGAATGGGTAGTCAGCACAAACTGACAATTGGGAAACGTTGCGATTAGGCGATCGCACAGGCTGCGTTGCCAAGAGGGATGCAGATGCAAATCGACTTCATCAATCAAGACGATACCATCTCCTGCTAAAGGATTCTCCAGAGCAGGGTTCAGCATGGCTAGACGGCGAGCAATATCACCAACCAGAGCCATGAGAGATTTTTCGCCTTGTGAAAGTTGGGCGACATTAAGCGTTTCACCGTTTTTATCAATCGCCATGTGGAGACGGGGTTTACGACGGACTCTAAGATTATCCATCTGGGGCATAAATTGGCGAATGGCGGTGCGAACTGCGGTTAATTGCCGATCTTTGGCTGAGGCATTGAGTTCGTTTAACCGTTGCCATGCGTCTGGATTGGTTTCCAATAATGGTTTCAGTTGGTTGAGAACATCTTCAGGCATTGCTGATTCATTTTCGGTATCTTCCCGTTCCCGAAACCACTCAAAAAAGCGGCGAAAGTCAACCCCCTGACTTAAAGAATTATCGTAACCATCGAGTTGCAAGAAGGTATGCTTTGTCCTAATTTTTAGGGGAATATCAAGTACGACGCGCTCGACAGGATAAAACCCAATGATGGGTAGGCGAGTTTTGTGATCACGGGTAAGGGCATCACGATAACGATTGGCTAAGCGAGTGCAGTCGTTGAGATGGCTAGTGTACCGGGATTTACGTCCTGTTCTATTTTTGGCTAAAGTCCACTTGAAGTGATGCTGGATCTCGTTTTGATTCGGATTGTCTGATGTTCCAGAAGCATCACAAATTTCTATTTCAATACTGGCGGCGTTGGCGGTGTTAAGTATGGCATCTTCGGGGATAGGGTTACCACTACCTTTTTCTGTGCGTAAACGAGCCGTAAACCAACTCAGGGAGGTTGCTAAGGCTTTCAGCACAGAGGTTTTACCCGCGCCGTTATTACCAACAAAGACGGTGATATTGCTGGGATTTTGCTCGGTGGGTGCTAAAGGAATTTCCAGGTTTTCAAATAGCCCAATGTTATTTAAGATAACCCGTTGGATTTCCATAGCGGTAACGTTCAAACCTCTGAAGTTTTCGACATTGACAACAGTACCTCAAACGGCACTTGAAAGCACTTACCCCTATTATGGTCTCAAAACAGTTGCACCTAGCCAGTTTCATCCCAGTCTCATGACTCGATTACGCGATCGCACCAGAGTTAAAAGGTGGAGAAGCAGTGATGAGTGTCGGGTTTCATCCTTCAACCCAACCGACAATATCGGGCGATCGCATATTGGGTGCATGGGTATTGTTCAACGGCGACGTGACTTAAAGCTGAGTGGGTCATCAGTACACTGCTCTTTTTGAAGCGCTCGTTTGGTTTTTATGCAAAAATACCGCTAGTTGTTGCAAAAGTTTACAGGGTTGCGAGTGTGTAGCACAGACATAAGGTGATAATTCTAGTAAAACTCACTCCTGGCAAACAGGGAAAAGTTTGGCTTATCTAAGGGCGCTGTCAACGTAAGTAGTGTGTACAGGAGCAATGGAATCAAACGTTTTAACCGCAATTTTTCTTCCCTTAGCCCTATTTATCATTATGCTGGGTATGGGATTAGGGTTGACAGTTGATGATTTTAAGCGGGTATTAGTTGAACCCAAAGCCGCAATTCTCGGACTCATTGCTCAGCTTATCATGCTGCCCGCCGTAGGCTTTTTACTCGCTAGCCTTTTCCCGCTTTCTCCAGAATTGGCGGTTGGCGTGATGGTTTTAGCGGCTTGCCCTGGTGGACCCACATCCAACCTAGTCACCTACTTAGTACAGGGTAACGTTGCCCTATCCATTACGCTGACGGCAATTAGCAGCGTGATTACAGTATTTACGATTCCTTTGGTCGTTAACCTAGCGATGCAGCGTTTTCTGGGGGAGTCTACTATCCTACAGCTACCCTTCTTGATGACAGTCATTCAAATTGCTGTTATTACCCTGATTCCAGTGACATTAGGCATGGTAATTCACCACTACGCTCCTCGTTTTGCCGCACAGGTAGAAAAATGGGTTAAGTGGCTCTCTCTATTCTTTTTAGCCCTAATTATCGTGGGTTTGTTGGCAGCAGAACGCGCTAATGTTGCCAGCTTCTTCTTGAAAGTGGGCTGGGTTACCCTCGCTTTAAACATGAGTACAATGCTACTGGGGTTTACACTCGCTACCTTGGCTAAGCTATAGCAATCCTAAATAGGATGCAACAAGTAGACGGCTTGAAATCAAGGTATAGCAAGGGTTTCAGTTTTGAAAATTGCCACAATCAATTTAGGATTGCTATAGATATCCGTAGCGCCAAAGCCATTACGGTAGAAGTCGGTATTCAAAACGGTACTTTAGCCATTACCATTGCCAGCGCACCAACTTTCTTAAACACGCCAAGCATAGCCATTCCAGCCGCCATCTATAGCTTAATTATGTTCGCAACAAGTGCCGTCTTCGCTGGGTTAGCGCGACGTTGATAAGCATCTTGCACGCCTGTGGCACCACCTCAAATAAGTCATCTAAAGTCATCGTACCTGTAGTTCATCAATTCTTTCTCAATCATGGAGATTATGGCTGCTCAGACTGAAGGATTTTACCGTCGTCCTTTGCCAGAATCCTGCATTGTCTTCTCCTCAACTGAGGGGAGGCAAATTTTTCGTGAAGCGTTGGAACTGGGAGGAATGGAAGGATACTTTGCCCTTGCTGAACAGTTTCATACCCAAGCCGAACCTGCATTTTGCGGTTTGGGAACAATGGTGGTTGTGCTGAATGCGTTGGCAATCGATCCGGGACGCATCTGGCGAGGGGTATGGCGCTGGTATGGTGAGGAAATGCTGGACTGCTGCCGATCTCTCCCAGTGATTCAGGAAACAGGCATTACCCTGGATGAATTCGTCTGCATCTCTCGTTGTAATGGCGCAAAGGTATCCGCTTACCGTTATACCGAGAGGAGCTTAGACGAGTTCCGGCAGGATGTTCAACAGACTACTTCTACAACCCATGGTACTCACATGGTTGCTGCCTACAGCCGCAAAGTTTTGGGACAAACTGGAGACGGACATTTTTCACCCATTGGGGGCTACCATCCACAGCGAGATTTAGTGCTTCTACTCGATGTGGCACGATTCAAATATCCACCACATTGGGTGCCATTACCGCTTCTATGGCAAGCGTTTGAGCCACTTGACCCGGCAACAAACCGCAGTCGAGGCTATATCCTATTACAGAAAACAGAAGAGTTATATGAAACCTTCTTTCATGTTGCTCTCACTCCACAACAGTGGTGTGCAATAGCAGCCCCTTATTTTGCAGACAAATTACCCGTTTTGCTAGAGAAATCTAATTCTTTGGATGAAGTAGTTATAGCACTTATGCAGCATCTTCCAGTTGAGTTCGCATCACTTTTACAATCATCTACTTATGCAACGGATATGTTTCCAGCATTGCGAGAAGCGATTCAAGCCAATCCCTTGTTTGCCATTGTCCAGGAAGTTGTGTCTAGTCAACAGTATCAGGTGGCGATCGCAAAACAATGGAGTTTGCTAGATAAAGCCGGGGATTTTACCTGCTTAAAAATAAACTTTGCCGAGTGGCTAACGATATTGTTACTTGCCTGTCCTAAAACACTGTATAAAGCACTAAAACCTGAATTACAGACTTGGATCAATCAAGTTCGCAATCTAGCCCAATGCCCTGAACCACTCAATCGAGAAGTTACCCGATTGCAAGAGCAAATGTCCGCATTACAGGAATTTTGCTTTGTTTCTGGCTGAGTTTATTCCAGATGAATAATATTCTCATGTTGAAGGATAAAATGCGATCGCTAAATCAGATTGCAAACTGTGAATCTAGCAGTCACACTTCACTTATCTTGAAATAACAGTCATAGTTATGCTACTCTGAAATTGGAACTTTAATTCTGGAACGTGCTACACAAATATTATTTTTAATAATATAACATTCCACAAAATGTGATCCATAGAAATTGCTTGATTCGATTCTTCTATGATTTTCACTATCATCTAAAATTTCTCCTCGAATTTGATTCCTTCTTATTGCTTCCTTTCCAACATTACGAACTTTCCATTTAACTTGAAATGGTTTTGGCACATTACAGTCAACAATATAAAATTCTAATGTTTTATTTCTAAGCAAAGGTAATCTATTTAAAAACATTTGCTTTAATGAATGAGGTCTAAAGCCTTTTTGTGAAACAAGGCAATCTATCTTCAATTCATATCTAATATCAACATAAAAATAATTCTCGATGAATTCTTCAGATTCAAAAGGAAATCGTTCTTCACCAAAATGACGCCGCCAAGCCTGACAAGCATCCTTCTGGCTTGTTTTCTCATCTAAGGCTTTCCCAGCGGATTGAATGAAACTACCAAGCTGCCCTAAAAAATAATTCTTGTTAGTTTTGCTGTAATCCTCCAGCAGGTTTTCAAAGGCAGGAGTTGTCGGGCGGTAGCATACAAAATTCCATTGCATACTGTTCTTAATGTTGAGTAGAGTTTTATAAAGAGCTACATCATCTCGCTCATCAAAAACAATATTATTAGCTGCTAAAATGGAGAAAATTAATCCACTCGGAAACTCACCTTTCCTGTATCACTCCAGGCTTTTAATAACGAACAATTCGCTTTAGCTGACCGTCATTGTCAGCCTTGTCATTAAACCATTTTCTAAATTCTCTAGGATCGCTTTGAATCCATCCTCTACCCTTATGGGCTAGATATGGAGTCTGTCCTTCAATAATATAGTAAATGGGCAGATCAAGGTGATATTGTCCAGCATAGACAAGTCTGACACAGGTTTGCTTGTCAATAGGATTCTGTTTCGTATGACCATTGACAGCTTCCCAAATCCATTTATGAAATGTGCTGACAGCCTGAAGTGGTTTTGCTTTTAATTTGAAATAGATACCATCATCAATGTCAAACTCCCCATCAAGCGGTTCTATGATAGTATTCATCATGAATGAACCCTGCCCGTGGAATTTTGGAACAAAGCCATTCTGCTTATCCCGAAAGTACCGTCTGATCCTTTCTCGCACGGCATCACGAGATGTACGTAATGTTTCTTTACGCTTAGAGTCTAAGGCAATTAAATTATTAAATTCTAAGAACAATTGATGACAGTTTGCCATGTAATCATGTAATAATGTATAGTTTACGCTCTTTGAAAAAATCAGCAATTTCTGGCTTTCTGCCCCAAAACAATGCCTGATCTACACCCATCTGTGAGATCAACTGCAATGTCTCACTGGAAGTATTATCGAGGTTAATAATTTGTGCCTGTTGTGGAGATAAAGGCGCACTAGGAATACGAATATAATCAAAAGAAGAGTCGCAGTAGTTTGCTAGAGTGTCCACAAAGTAACTTGTAACATAAGCTTGCCCCTCAAAAAACGTGGCGATCAGATCTTGATTCCAGTCAAGGACTGAACGGTTATGTTTAGTAACAAAGCGTCTACCAGGATTTGGCTCTAGAGAACCAATAGACATCACCATCAGCTTTTGAAACCTTTTGCCGTTACCAACAAAGTACCTAAGCGCCTCTACTACCCCAACTAAAGTTGGATTATTGGCATAGACTCCTCCATCAATAAATTGTTTACGATCATAAGTATCAATAGTAATAATTGGCAGGTAAGCAGGTGCTGCACTTGTTGCAAGAGCTATATCAACATACTTTGTTTTGCTATCTCTACGTAAATTGCCTTCATTATGGTCGTACTTAAAAATGAATGGTCTACCATCAGTTAAAGAAAATGCGGGGATACACAACAAACAGCGAGAGTCTGCAAGGGTTCGCTCTCCAAACATTTCTTGCAATGCTTTTCTCAATTCGCTGTTATCATGCTTGCTTCCCAGAAAAATCTGTTTAAGCAAACTTAGAAAGCTATTTCGCTGTGGGAAAATTTGTTTGCCTCGTCTGTAGTATAGGTTGCTGATCAACGCGACAGGGATATTTAGAGACAGCCCCAGTGCAATCAAGCCTCCCGTCGAAGTACCACAAATCAAGTCAAAGTAATCAGCGATGTGGCACCTAAACCTATCCTCGAAATGTTCTAGAATTCTGGCTGAATATAGCCCTTTAATCCCTCCTCCGTCTATTGATAAAACCTTAAATGTTTGTGATTCTGAAGTATCAGAGGAAGGAGAATGAATCATATCTAGGCAATGAATTGGTTAAGATAAAGAACACCACAAATAACGTATGCTTTTAAGTTTAAACGCTATGTCTTAAGGTGTCATACTCCTAAAACAGAATCTTGTAGTATATTAGTAGTATACCTCAACTCCTCATTGTTTCGTGAGCGATCGCTCGCACTTTGCCTCAGGCAAATTGTAGCACCGTTGCTTCCAGAGGTACAAGGCAGCATACATCACACCCCTTGGCGTAGCCATGTCAGAGCAAAAAGTCCAGAAGAAAAAAATGGCGACGATTCGCGAGATCTACGATCGCATTCTCTGGGATGCACGTCTAGACCGCAGCGCCTTTGCCATTGGCTATATCGAGCGCAGGTCTGAAGAAGGTATTCGTGAAAAACCCTTTGCCTCTTGGTCAACGGATGGAGACATCCCCATGCATCGCATCCGCTATATCCGCTGCGGGGAGGAAATCGTTTGGGATCGCGACCAGCACTTGGATCTGTTCTCAGCCGGACGACTGCCCAATGCTGCCTTTCTAACGCATCCACAAGAGGAGACACATTGCCGCAGGCTTTAGCGAAGCCATGCCGCAGGCTTTGCATCTTGCTCGCTACCCATTCCCAATTTAAATGCATGACAGCTTAACTCTGCTCCCTCTGCTCCCTCTGCTCCACCTGCTCTCTTCCCCCACCACAAGACTTATTCAGCAGACCCTAAATATTTTGCCCACTTATGCCTGAATCTCAAAATTATTCAGATAAGCAATCGGATCACTCGGATCAAATTGGCGTTGATCAATAAAAACGGTGGCGGGTTCTACTTTCATCGGATCACTCGGTAGCTCAATCTTTAATGTCTCCGCCACCTCTGTATAAACGTCTAACGGATAAATTTTCTCTAAGATTTCATCAGCATCCTTGGGATAATCTTGTTGCTCAATTTGACCCCAACGAATCATCTGAGTCAGCAACCACATCCCATGAGAACGCCAGGGATAATTGACTGGATTTGGCTTCTCTGGATCATCGCTATTGTCACCATAAAACTGATAAAAATTAGGAATCGTTTCCAGCCGTTCCTGGTTGTCAAACCCACCATAACTATAGTTGCCCAATAAAGCAGGTTCGATATAGTCCTGATCCGTATCCAAATACCTGCTTTGGGCAATAATTTGGGCAATTTCGCGGCGATTTTTGGCTTGTTCGCAAAACTGGCAGGCTTCTAGAATCGCCGCCACTAAAGCCCTAGCGGTTGCGGGATGTTCGTCCACCCAAGCTTGCATCGTGGCTAGCACATTTCCCGGATGTCCCGTCCAAATATTCTGCGAGGTATTGGCAATAAATCCATTTCCCTGTAAAACTGTCTGCTGGTTCCACGGTTCACTGCTGCTATAGGCATCCATCACCCCGGCTTGAATTTTATAGATCATTTGGGAGGGAGCAATCTCCATAAATTCAACTTCACTTTCCGGATTAATCCCCATCGCGGCTAACCAATAGCGGCTAATGTAATAATCCATCGAAGCATTTGACTCAGTAGCAAAGATTGGCGGTTCCTCGAATTTGCGAACATATTGGCGATAGGAATCGGCAAACTCCTGAAAGGTGAAATATTCAATCGCTGGTCGAATTCCCGCGTCCCAGGCTTTGGGAGATAAGGTAATGCTACTGCCATGGAGATTGAGTACCATCAGGGCAACCATGGGGGCGGATTCGGAGCCTAATTGTGCCATCATTGGCATTCCATACAAGGCTTGAGCCGCATCTAACTGATAGTCGAGTAAGCCATCCTGAATTTGCTGCCAATTCTCTTGCTTACTCAGGCTGACATTAAGTCCATAGCGAGCAAAAAAGCCTAATTCTTGGGCGATAACCAGGGGCGCACTTTCGGTAATCGGGATAATACCGAGGTTGAGGTACGTTTTTTCGAGTTTGCCAAAGTCAACCTCTGAGACGGAGGAGGATTCAGATGAGTTATTCTTTCCGGAAGTGGACAGATTCCCCGAGTTACAAGCTGCAAAGGCTAATCCTGTACTTGCCAGACTGGTGTATTTGAGAAAATGGCGGCGCTTCATGTTCTTGTATCCTCACCCAATTATATATCTGACAATGAATTTACCGCGTAAGGGGGACAAGGAGATGGGGAAGATGGGGAGATGGGGAAGATGGGGAGATGGGGAAGCTGGGGGAGCTGGGGAAGATGGGGAAGATGGGGGAGAAAAATTCAATCTTGAACGTCAATAATAGCAAAATCCTTGTAGTGCGTTTAGCGAAGCCATGCCGCAGGCTTTGCATCTTGCTCGCTACATGGAGCATCTTGTTCGCTATGAATACCCAATTTAGATGCATGACAGCTTATCCGAACAATCAGGTATCGACTACCGTTTTACTAATTGGTTGACCTGTCCAAACGATAACCGATAAAAGTTGGCTGCGGGGTTCAGCCTTAAATCCCCCAACCACGGGTTTAATTTCCAGGAAAAAAATTTCCCAGCAGGCGGGTTCCATAACCCACTGTACCGGGGTGTTTGGCAAATGTGTGCCGAATCGTTGGACTGATGATCCGTAAATCGGGCGAATCGTTGAAGGACAAAACAATATATCAATAACGTTAGGGTTGAACCCATATTTACCCGCAAAATAGGTAACATCTTCCCATTGATAAATTAACTTGTCGTTAGCTCCTAAATAGTCATCATTTTCTGAACAATTTGCTCCAAGTAACCAAACTAATCTAGAGCATATCACTTCTACACGCAGGCGATCGCTCCTAAGTAGGTTAACTTCTTCAGGCAGCAAGATGGCGTCAGATTTAGGCGACCAAATCTGGACGGAGGTATTGCCATCAATTGACACCTCTCTCAAGGTGAGATGGGGTGGATATCCGGCAGGATAAGCAGGCGCGATCGCCAGTTCCTCCGGAATGAATCGATTAATCATATTAACTACTGCAATGTCTGCCACTCAATCGAAGAGTGCTATACCTTGCAGTTTCGTATATTTAGGCATGAAATTAGGATAATTTATGCATTTTTAGAATGAAATCAATTCTTTTTCTGCATAAATTATCCTAAAATTGGCAATTATAGCAGTAGACACATCGATTAGGACTTTCGGCACCATTGTAGAGACGCGCCATGGCGCGTCTGGAACATAAATGATGTGTCCTAACCGCTATGGCGGTTGCTATATCTCAAAAACCGTCACGGTTTAGGTAAGTTTATCCACATCCCCAGCCTGTCGTCTGCAAATGAAAACTATTCGGGTTTAATGCGTCTTGATCAAAGCTTGCGGCTTGAATCAATGCTTGGAAAATGGAAAAATGTCTGGAATCTGGGAGGGAGAGTTCCGGATGCCATTGCAGCGCGATCGCAAAAGGATGCTGTTTGTGTTCTAATGCTTCAATTAAGCCATCTTCGGCTTTGGCGACAATCTGCCAACCATAAGGTATTGTACGCACGGTTTGATGATGCCAAGAGACAACAGTAAGTTCCTCCTTTCCCATAATTCCAGACAGTTGGCTATCGGCATAAATCCGCACCGTATGCTGACTCGGTTTAAGCATTTCCTCGCGATGCAGGATAGCTTCCCCAAATTCCTCTGGCAGATGGGGGACTAAATCTCCCCCACTAGCTACCATCAGCACTTCTAAGCCGCGACAAATCCCTAAAACAGGCTTGTGTTTCGCCAATGCTAGTTTTGCGAGTGCCAATTCAGCCTGATCTCGTTCCGGATCAGTGCCATAAATTGTCGGATGAGGGGAACCATTGTAGAAATCGGGATCAATATCACCCCCACCTGTAAAAATTAACCCATCCACCTGGTTCAGCAAAACGGCAGGATCAGATTGAACAGGCGGAAGCAAAATGGGTATCCCTCCGGCAGACTGGACTGCCTGAGTATAACCCGCCGGGGAATAAAAATTTCCCGTTGGCTTATAGTTATAGGTGGTAATTCCAATGATTGGCGGTGTCATCGGCTTTAGATTCATCAAGGAAAGCGTCGATAAGGGTTTTCTGATTTAGCTTATACAATTTTTACGGAATAAATTGATAGAATCACTGCATTCTCAGCGATGAATTTCAGCTACAGGGAAAAAAATGAGCAAGGGAAAGCATCAACCCCAAACGGCTACGCTGTTAATCTCCTGTCCTGATCAACCGGGATTAGTTGCCAAGTTTGCCAATTTTATTTATGCTAACGGCGGTAACATCATTCATGCAGACCAGCACACAGACTTTGACAGGGAACATCCCGTTTTGGACAAAGCATTACCTAAAGTAACGCAATGGCAAGGGTTTCAGCCCCATTTAAAGAGCCAACGTGCCAAATTGGGATGCTCCCCTTTGACACCGGGCTATTTCTCACCCGCATTGAGTGGCAGCTAGACAATTTTAACCTACCACGGGAGTTGATTGACCCAGCATTTGCGGCAATTGCCCAACCCCTAGAGGCAAAATGGCAGCTTCATTTATTCACTTTGGCAGATGCAGATGTTTTCTATTCCTAAAGTCTAATGGCAAATAGATTGAGATAAATTAATATGAACGGTAATTGATTGAAACAGTAATCACTGATTATTGCTAAATTGATTTTTTTAACAGTATGCTGGTATCAATTAATGAGTCTTGTGTAATTCTTTATCGGTTTAATTCAATGAGTATTAATGGCGATTTAACGGATTTTTTTTTGGATGAAATCATTAAATATTTACAGATAAGCCATAAAACAGGCTTACTAATGTTGGTATACAAAACCAATCATTTTTTTTGGCTAAATAAAGGGTGTTTAGTCGCGGCGAGTCACCGCACTGATGGATTAGGATTGTACTCTCTAATTCTAGAAGTTTCTTTAGTTAAAGAAACTTCTCTTAAACGAGTCATAGATAGTGCATACAATAATTCTTTGCCATTAGGAATTTTTCTGCATGAAAATGGTTTTTTGTCGGTAAAAACATTAAAGATGTTGTTTGAGGTTCAGGTAATCCGAGAGTTACATATAATTGAGCATGAGGCGAAAATTGGCTTCAGCTTCGACCAATGTGCAACAATTCCAAATATGGAGTTAACCGGATTAAAATTGCCATTGGATTATCTACTTTGTCCTAATTTATATTGGACAGAATCTACACAGAATGATGTCTCAAGACAGCCACAAAAAAAAATCATAGCGATGGCTTATGATTAAAAGTTACCTATCCAGAGCCAGTTCAGCAAAATGTTCTGTTCTCGGTGAGAGTATTGTGTAATGGCTTAATATCATGTCAAGTTGAGGTAGAAATAAGGTAGAGTGCTGCCTTTTTAGAGTAGACGGGTAAACGGATCAGGATTCAGCCTCCATCCAGCCTTTAATGGTTTCAATGGGAATATTGACGGCAGGAAATAGTGACTTTAATGCCTCAATACCACCTGCTTTTAACGCACTTTGTAGTCGCTGCTTAAAGGTTGGATTGCGTTTTATTTCTTGGTTAATGGCTTCGATAACAACACTTTGTCTTTCAGATTCAGTTAAGGTTGGGTTAGAGTTTTTCAGTTGTGCTAATAATTGCTGAATCTCGGCGGCGGCTTCAGTAAGTGTTTGTCTTTGTTCGGCGGGGTAGTTGTTTTGACTACCAATATTATCGCCGACGATATTTCCAGTAACAGTCCCCGTGATGCCGTTAAAAGTAGCACCTTTGAAATTATTGGTAGGGTTGTTTGACATAGTTTTGAGGATTTGAATGATTGTTTCTAGACTATCTATCAAGGGATCACCAGACTGATCCGGAACCGATAGTGGAGATTCAGCTACAGATTGGTTGTAAAATTGATAACGGTCTTGAATAGCGTATATTACATCAAGTATATCAGGCGTGCGATCGCAGGTTGTTTTTGCTAACATTTTAGACAAATCAGGTAATAGTTCCGATCCGCCGATTTCTTGTAATACCTTAGCCGCATCCCAACGAATAAATTTATTGTCATTCAATAAGGCTTGCCGTAACGCCTTAATTGCCTCTGTCGTGCCGATTTTACCCAAGGCTTCAGCCACGATGCTAGATACAGAAACAGATTGATCCTGCCAAACATCAACTAAAGCAGAAACAGCTTCCGGTGCGCCAATGATTCCTAATGCCTCAGCCACTCTACAACGAACAAAAGACTCTTCATCGTGTAACGCCTGAATTAATGCGGTAACAGCCTCTGAATCAGCAATAGTTTCTAAGGCTTTAGCCGCACGGGAACGAACAGAACTCTCTTTATCTTGTAAGGCTTCAATTAATTCTGGAATAGCGGATTTACAGCCAATATTCCCCAATACATTAACAACAGAACAGCGTACAGAATGCTTGGGATGAGATAAGGCTTCGATAAGAATCTTAATCGTTTCTTCAGAACCAATAGTTCCTAACGCTTCAGCCGCATATTCATGGATACAATAATTATCGCTAAATAACGCCTGTTTCAATACCGCGATCGCGTCTGATGTACCAATCTCTTTTAATACCTCAGTAATCCTCTGGGATAGACATCCTGCTAAGTCGCGATCGCGCAATGCATCACTCAGGGCTGGAATCGTTGCGGCTGTACCAATATCCACTAATCCTTCAAGCGCCCGCATAGGAATTGAGTCGTTTGGATGGAACAAGGCTTGATGTAATCCAGGAATTGTGGCTTCAGTACCTATACTTAATAAGCTATTAACGGCTTGATACGCGATCTCATCATCAAAATTTGCTAAAATCTGACATAGCACTGGAATAACTGCTTCATTCGACTTTTTTACTAAGGCTAAAGCAGCACGAAAACGAACTGATTCTTGTTCATGTTCTAATGCTTGTGTCAGTACCTCAATTGCGAGTTTCGTATCAATTTTAGCTAATGCATACACTGCATTATAACTCAAATCACTTTCACCATATAACAAAGCTTTCTGGAGTAAATTAATGGCAGATTCTGTACCAATCTTTGCCAAAGCTTCGACGGCACACCAATGAATCGAGCTATCCTGACTGAACAAAACTTCACCTAATAGTTCAATTGCCGATTCAGTGCCACTATCTCCTAATAATTCGACCACATATTGACTACAATATTTATCGAAAGCCAGTTGACGCAATTGTGCAATCGCTTTCTCTGTACCAATTGTTCCCAAAACCTTGACTACAGTCCAACGAATCCCTTTATCTTGAGCAGTTAACGCTGGTTCCAGTGCATCAATAACCGATTCTGAGCCAATTTTACCCAACCCATTAACGGCACTCCACCGGATATAATACTCTTCACTAGATAAGTTATGAATTAGCGCTTCAATTGCCCATTCTGATCGGGTTATTCCCAACAAATGTGTTTTTAGCGCTTCCGTAACAGTTAATTGAGCCACTAAACCCACAGTCTTTTCTTGAAATTCGGGTTTAACTGCCCCAGCGAATCTTGCACCTAACCGCAAATCGACCTCTAGCGCTAATCTAACCATACGCACCGCCTGCGCTTTATTGTCAACTAATGCCAACATTAACGCCAACGGTTCTGTCCATTTCAAATAATTTAAATAGTCTTGTTTTAATTGATTATCATTGAGTTCGAGAATCTTTTGCCACGATAGCAGATACTCAGCCGCATAGTATTCTTGAATCAGTTGATGAGAAAATTCTACGTTCGTAGTAGGCACTTTAGTGCCAGAAGCGCTAAAGCGCTCATTACTAACAAGGTTTGTAGTAGGCACTTCAGTGCCAGAAGCGCTAAAGCGCTCACTACTAACAAGGTTTGTAGTAGGCACTTCAGTGCCAGAAGCGCTAAAGCGCTCACTACTAACAAGGTTTGTAGTAGGCACTTCAGTGCCAGAAGCGCTAAAGCGCTCACTACTAACAAGGTTTGTAGTAGGCACTTCAGTGCCAGAAGCGCTAAAGCGCTCACTACTAACAAGGTTTGTAGTAGGCACTTCAGTGCCAGAAGCGCTAAAGCGCTCACTACTAACAAGGTTTGTAGTAGGCACTTTAGTGCCAGAAGCGCTAAAGCGCTGACTACGAACAATTAAATGGTGTTTGAGTAAGTCGTCTAAGCAACGGATTGCCAAATCATCTGGATAATTCACCTTCCCTTGTAAAAATTCAGTAAAAATACTCTTAACCTTTCGATGAGAAATATTTAACTTAAAATCGGTCGAATTGTCTTCCTGCATCATTTCAAATGCTAGCTTTTCTAGCAAGCGAGACCACCAGCGCCGAGACTCATCGCTAATCGGAGCATCTTCTTTATAACCGCGTTCATATAACTGTGTAAACTGACGCAATGTTTCGGCTAGGCTAGAGGGAATATGCCCGGTTTTCTGAACGAGGAAAGACAGCATTTCCATTACAAACGGCGTCTGACCCAATTCTCGCCAGTGATTGGATAACTGTTGTAATGGTTGTTTATTTTGCCCTATCATAGAATAGTGAATAAATTGTTTTATTTGTAACGGATTCAGGGGTTCGATTTCTAAGTGATCACGAATACCTAAGTCCCAGCCTTCGCCCAAATTACGGGTTGTAAAAATCATAGGTAGATGCGAATACTTCTGGCGAAATGCTTTTAAATCTCGTCGGGCTGAGTTGCTAGGCAACTCATTTAACCCATCTAACAGCAGAAATAATCGCCGATTACGTAGCAGATTTTTGATATCCGAAATTTCCAGTAGCAACTCGTGGATTTCTAAGAAATCTTGAATCAGATATAATACCCCTGAATGATGAGTTTCTGATGGTTTAAACTGTCGTAACTGTACCAATACAGGAATCGGATTCTGGGGGTGAGAAAGGGCTTGTTTGGCTTGTTCTACCAAAAACTGAATTAATGCCGTCGATTTCCCTGAACCGGGCTGCCCAACTAACAGGACATGGTTTGCCGCATATTGACGTAATCCGGTTAAAATGGGCAACGTCTCTGGTGTTTCGTTTCCTTCCTGTGGCGGCGGTTTGAGGCGCTGTACCGTTAAATTAAACTGAAAGGGCGATCGCGGGTTTCCTGATGCATCCTGTTGCTCGTATATCGTATCCGTCAGTTTGTCAAGCTTCCACCACTGTTTATAGAGATCGCAAATCGATCGCAGGTAGTCAGTAAACTCGATAGAGTAGTCTTGAACCATGGCAATGCGGTAATCTAGGCAATGCGATCGCTCTTCAACAGACAGAGGCGATCAGATTACTAATTCTCTGGTGGTGGTTTGGATCAGGACTTTTGAGGTGACGGACTCTGGATGAAGGATGACAAATCTGTAACCAAGGACAGATGACAAACAACGAATGATATAAGACATAAGACGAATGACAAATACCTGTAAAATTTCCATACGGGATTAGACAGAAAGGATAATCATGCGAATTTTAATCATGGGTGGTACTCGCTTCATCGGAGTCTACTTAACCAAAATCTTGGTTGAACAAGGACATGAGGTGGTACTGTTCAACCGAGGCAATAAACCAGCGCCTGTCGAAGGGGTACAACAGATTCATGGCGATCGCAAAGACGCGACTCAACTCAAGGAAAAGCTGTCGGGAGAAGCGTTTGATGCCATTTTTGATAATAATGGGCGGGAACTCAGTGACACCCAACCCCTAGTTGAGATATTTAAAGACAAAGTACAGCATTTTGTCTATATGAGTTCGGCGGGAGTCTATTTACAATCTGACCAAATGCCCCATGTTGAAGGTGATCCCGTTGATCCGAAAAGCCGTCACAAAGGTAAACATGAGACGGAAGCTTACCTACAAGCCCAAGGAATTCCCTTTACCGCGATTCGCCCAACCTATATCTATGGACCTCAAAACTACAACGACTTAGAAGCCTGGTTCTTTGACCGTATCGTTCGCGATCGCCCGCTCCTAATTCCCAGTAGTGGTCTATATATCACACAACTGGGACATTGTAAAGATTTAGCCCGTGCCATGTCTCTGGTACTAGGGAACCAGCAAGCGATTGGACAAGTTTATAATGTATCCGGCGATCGTTATGTCACCTTTGACGGCTTGGCAAACGCCTGTATTGTCGCGGCGGGTAAATCTCCAGAGGATTTTGACCTCTTACATTACAACCCCAAAAAGTTTGATTTTGGCAAGCGCAAAGCGTTCCCCCTGCGAACCCAACACTTTTTTGCTGATGTCCAGAAAGCCAAGACTCAACTCAAATGGGAACCGGAATATGACTTGATATCGGGACTTAAGGACTCATTCCAAAATGATTACCTAGCATCTGGACGTCATGAAGCGGAGGTGGATTTCTCCTTAGATGACCAAATATTAGCCGCGAGTTGAGGTAAAAGGTAAATTCCGCCAGAAATTAGGGTGAGGACAACCGATAACCAAAATAGGACAAGGGATGGCATCTCCCACACCTGCGGAAGTGGTGCAATTAATAGGGCAACTGCTGTAATTTGAGTTACGGTTTTGAGTTTGCCCCAAATATTTGCGCCACTAATTTCCTGGGTCAAATTGGGGTTCACTCGCCAACCCGCGATCGCTAATTCCCGCCCTAAAATCAGAAACACGCCCCAAGCGGGAACTTGACCCAATTCGATTAAGGCTAAAAGGGGGGCTAAGACTAATAATTTATCCACTAACGGGTCAAGAAATTTTCCTAAATCCGTAACTTGATCCAGTTTTCGCGCCAGATAGCCGTCTAACCAATCCGTACCTGCGGCGATGAGAAAGATTGCCAGACAAATCCAGCGCGTCTGATCCGTGGGATCATGCAGTCCGTATAGAATAAAGGGCAATCCCAGTAATCGAGAAAATGTAATCCATGTGGGTAGTGTCATCAGATTTATGAATCAGGGCGGGTTTTGTTAAATAGTTATCGGTGAGGCGGGCGGGTTTTGTTCAACAGTTATCGGTGAGGCGGGCGGGTTTTGTTCAACAGTTATCGGTGAGGAGGGCGGGTTTTGTTCAACAGTTATCGGTGAGGCGGGCGGGTTTTGTTCAACAGTTATCGGTGAGGAGGGCGGGTTTTGTTCAACAGTTATCGGTGAGGCGGGCGGGTTTTGTTCAACAGTTATCGGTGAGGAGGTGAATTTAGTCCCTAAACCCGCCCCTACAATTGCTGGATGTTGTTTAAATATTAAGGATTGAAAAATGACAAAGAATTTTTTCGGGTATAGGAAATTAAATTGAGATACACAGTGGCTTAACAGGCTCCTTGCTTCTTCAGGACTACAGCAATAGTTTTCAGGATGAGCTTGAAATCATAGACAAGAGACCACTTGCGCTGATAAGTCAGATCCATTGACACAATATCCTCAAAATCAATCACACTAGAACGACCATTAACTTGCCATTCTCCAGTCATTCCCGGCTTAGTTCTCAATCGTTGCCAATGATGCGGCTTGTAGTGTTGTACTTCATTCAGGGTGGGCGGACGAGTCCCGACTAAGCTCATCTCACCGTTAAGCACGTTCCAAAATTGAGGCAATTCATCCAAGCTGGTGCGCCGTAAAAAACGACCCACACGAGTGATGCGAGGGTCGTTGGTATTTTTAAAGATATGACCTTTTGCCTGATTTTGCACCAAATGTTGCTTGCGATCAGCGTCTACCACCATTGAACGAAATTTCAAGATGCGAAAGGGTTTTCCTCGTAAACCACAGCGAAGTTGACGATAGAAGATAGTACCGGGATTGTCAATCTGGATGGCGATCACAATTGGTATGGCAAGAATTGCCGTCAGGATCAAGCCAACCACAGCTCCCAGAATATCAATGAGACGTTTAATTTTGCAGGTTGCCGACCGATGCGGCACAATTAACCCAGCGGAACGTGTGAGAACGAGGGACTCACCCGCCAATGATGTGGAACAGTTTGATGTGGTAAACACAGTGTCAACTCAGTTGTATTACAAGTTGTAATTTGTAAGTTTTTTAGCCGATTATCATACTCTATATTATTGAGATTTTGGCTAAAAAAAATAGTCCGTTGGATACACTTCACGAATTCTTTACAATTCTATAGCGACTGAATGCAGTTTTTATGAAGATATGATGAAGATTATGAATTGGGATTAACAATGATTACGCAATTTGGCAGTTTCTAATCAAAGCTGAAAGCGCGATCTAGGGTCTAAGTAATGACTTGACCTTTGGCATCTATCCTAAGATGTAGATTATATTGCAATAGTGAAGAGTCTGATCTACCCATTGCAAGCAAGCTGAATAAGTATTGGGGTGATGATAGGGAATAGGGAACAGAGAACGGTTGTAGTGCGAGCGTCTCGCTCGCTATTTTGTCAGGGGTTTTATCTCTGTTTCATAAGAAGACGCTATATGCAACGTCTCTAAAGTATGTTGATAGCTTTTATTTATAGAAATGATGAAAATTAATAATTAAAGGCTCATCAAACGTTTGAGATAGACTGGATACAATCAGTTTAAGGTATTGACGTAGACGCTCGTGTTGTTGGAAATTGGCACGATAAAGCCGATCGCCTACGGGTGAAAACAGTTTAGCATCAGCTAGATCCCCATAAGGAAAATCTTGGGGAGAAGCGAGAGAGAACCCCTGTAGGCGATCGCGAGTTGGGATCAATCCTGACGGTAACTCACCGTCCAAAAACCCCAGCAACCGTTCATCACAGGCGACTGTGTTGAGACCTTGACGTTCTAAGCGTTGCTTAATTTCTGCCAGAGTGTAATCCCGAATCTCTGATTCCTTTTCTGTCGGGGGAAACGCCTTAAGCAGTTCTAATAGCAGAAAGTAGTCACTATATTGCTGCTGAAAGCGATTAAAGACATGGGGATACAGGGATAACCTCGCCAGTCCAGTAGCGACCCAAGGCGGGGACGATACAGTATCCTGGATCAGTGCAGCGTTAGGTAGTTTGTCCTGAAGCCACTGCTTCACCCTGTTTGACTTAGCGCTTCCTCCCGTACAGATAGCTTGACTGATCGCCTGTTGGGAAAGTCCTGCTTGAATCAGCAATCGGTTAACCTGTTGGTTGAGTTGCTCAATAAACGGTGTGATAACGGCAGTATTAAAGTCTTTTTGCTGCACCCTCCATCGATAGGCACCCAATTCTAGGGTAAATTCAGTTTTGTGTGGCAAAATCAGCTTCAAATATTCAGCCGCTTTCAGTAGCGCCTGTCCTAACACCGAATGCTGTAACTCGAATAAAGCGCGATCGCGTCGTTTGGGGTCAGGTTGACCGGGTAAGGGGGGTTCTAAATCCTGGCTAAGATTCAGTTGTGCTAATTGCGCCTCAGACATCTGCGGGTAGAGTAACTGCCATATAATATCTTGATCAATAGCCTGACCTGCGTAAGACCAACTTTGAAGTTTAAAATCGGCGTAGGTTAATTGGCGGGGATTGTAAGGCAAATCCACTAATGCCAATTCCGTGGTGGTTGCGCCACTATCGATCACCAGAGTCCAGCCACGTCCAAGTGGGGTAGATTCAGGCGTTAAGGGGGGAGAGGCGGGTTCAGGCGTGGGAAAAGCGGCTAAGAGGGACGCGATCGCATCTTCTAAGAAGACAATTTGTTGAGAGTCCTTGACTAACTTGGCAGCTAATACAGCTTCCCGAACATTAATCTGGTAGGTATCGCCCCAATCGGCTGGATAACTGACAATGACACCTGCGAGTTGTGCCAAAGCGTCTGCCAGTAATTCGGATTCTAGACCCATCGCCCCTACCTGCAATGACACCTTGGTGCGAACCGTCTCTGGGGTTAAAGTGGCTAACATTGCCTGTAAGGATCGTCGCACCCAATAGAGAGGAACCTGTCCATCGGGTAACGCTAACATTGGTTCCCACTGACGACGTTCTGGGGAATAGTAAGGAATTGCCAACGGTAAATAGGGTTTAACCGTGGACACCGTTATTCCTGGTGCTTTTACCACGATAGGACTCGTGGAGGTTTGTGTCGGTAAGCGAAATACGCGATCGCCTGAATCATGATTGGTGGTTGACGATTCCTGTTGCCAATATAAAGGGTAGTGCTGACCTGTGTTTTTGTTCAACACCACAGCCGACAGCCCCGTGGTGCCGAAATCAATTCCTAAGTACCAGAGAGGATTATTGGTATCCACTAGCCAATTTGATGATCAAGTCACATTACCTACCTGTAGGGGCACGGCAGTGTCCACCCGTGTCAACTACAGGCGAGAAAACCAATGCTGGCAAGATTTTAAGCTGTGTCTATCTACTTCTCGACATTTCCCCCTCATCCCCTAACCCCAACTCCGGACCCCCCTCGTTCCCCCCGACCCCCCTCGTTCCCCCCTACAAGAGGGGGGAGGACAGAGGATGCTTCGCTTTTTTGGCAGGGGGGATGACAGAGGATACTTCGTTTTTGTTGCACGGGAGAAGGGGAACCGGATCTCTTGCTCCCCTCTTGCTCCCCTCTCCCAAGCTTGGGAGAGGGGCTGGGGGTGAGGGCTGGCGTGGGAGAGGGGCTGGGGACGAGGGGTTGAGCTTAAGTTGACACGAATGGTCACAGAAGCGCCCCGACTCTAATCCCTGTTTTGTTCGCCATCCTCTAAAGACGTTTCTTGAGGTTGGCTCACGGACTGTTGATCCGGAGTCACGGAGTCTTCCAAGACATATTCTTTTACCACATTGTCTTGCTCTAAGTCAATCGATTCCTCAGACAAATCATCATAAACATCGTCCAACTCTGGGGATGGTGGTGGCGTCGTTTTCTCCGAGTCACTCACCAAGGGATCAGGTTCGCGAGAGTCTCGGTCAGTTGGAGAAGTCTGTTGCCAATCTGGGAAGGTAACATCCTCTTGGGATAGGTCATGGAGGGCAAATTCTTCCCAATCTTCTGCCAACAACTCCTCTGACATGGGCAATGACTGGATTGAGTCTAAATCGAAATTTGGCGGTGAGACGGTGCGATCGCGAGACGGGGACGGCTGAGGGACAATATTCAGATGGTCTTCTGCTTCAAAGCTGTGTAGGTCTTCACTAAGCTGCTGGAGGGTACTTTGGTCTAGCCTAATCTCTTGACCGGAAAACTGTTGCGATTCATCCCTGACTAGCAAATCTTCATCGGGTGAGGCGGGAATATAGTGATCCTCAACTGAGGTAACGGGGGAATCAGTTTCTCCAGGGTGTTCCAAAAACCATTCTTCCTCACGAGTCGCCCCTATGGATGGGATATCGGCTACGGCGGGGGAGTAACTTAACCCCATTTCATCGAGTAAATCGGTTAGGGCGGTAATTGTTTTAACGTCTTGAGACTCGCCGAACCTTTCCTGGTGAGGATAAGTGGCGGGTTCTGGCGTGGCGACTATCTCTGACTCAATCGGGACGTCAGGTGTTGGCGTTTCAAATAATAAGGTTTCCCACGATAGTTGATCCTGATTGATGCCTTCAATCCAGGGTTCGGATACACTCGTTTCATCAGCCGGATCAGTGAATCCGTCAAATAGATAATCAGCAATCTCCACCGATTCAGTCTCACCGAAAGCCTGATCCGGGGATCGCTCATCTTGCCCTTCCGTTGTAGTGATTGATGTCGCTGAGGTATTCGTATCTGTTACTTCGGCGGTATTGGCTGGAGGAGGAGTATTAGAGTCGGGGACAGCGTCTGTGCCAAATAGGGTATTATACAACTCATCAATTTCATGGTGGCGGTTCTCGACTTCAGTTTGATCGGCAACCTCGGGTTCTACGGGTTGCGTGTCATCCGCCTGAGAGATTGGGGATGATGATGGTGTGGACTCCGGGGTACTATCGATGCCTAAGAGGAAATCTAGGTCTTGAAATTCTGAATCCTTGTCTGAGATAGAGGTATCCATATCCCAGCCAATCAAGGCGTCTAGGGGGTTGCCTCCTAAATTTTCTGTATCGAGTTCTTCCGTCCATTGCTGATCGGCAATTTTAGACGGCAGTTGAGCCTGGATTGGTGGGGATGGGGTTAAGGCGTTGGCAGATAGAGTCACATTGAATTCAGGCTGAGACACTGGATCGATGCCCACAAAAATGCCCTCTTGTTTTGACGTCGATGACGTTGAATCAGGTACTGACTGGGATAATTCTGTCACCTCTGACCAAGGTTGAGACGATTGCACCAAGGTTGAGGTTTCTCGTCCCAATAGCTGGGCGAGGCGATTGACCAGGGCTGTAAATAATAGCTCTCCTTGATTGCTCAAGCGATGCATTTTGTCAAGTCCTTGAGACAAAGATTGCTGATACCCATGCAGATCCCGATCAAGTGCATCAAAGAGTGACCGTTGGTTGGCATCGAGATTGAGCAACATGCGATCGCTCTCTCGTTGCAGTTGCCGCAGTTGCTCTAAGCGTTCTTGTGGCAACATTATCCCAGAGGCAGGTTGTCCGGGTGATCCCGATGTTGATGAAGCGTTGAGCAGTTGGGCTTCTAAATTCAGTAAGATTTGAGCCAGTTGCTGGGTCAGGCGTTCGGTTGACTGGTGAATTAAATCCTGAGCAAATTCTGGGAGAGGTTGTTCTTGTCCCCCCCCTTTAGCGGTAACAGTATTTTGCAATTGCTGTTTTTTCTGCTCAAGGTGCTGAATTTCTTGAGTCAAGGACTCTCGCTGTTGACGTAATGCTGACAATTCAGTCTGCAAGGGTTCTGTAACCTGTTGGCGGATACTCTCCATTTCTTGAGCAACCGCCTGCACAATCGGTGTAATGGCTGATTCGGGTGATGGTGACATTGCCATTTCGTCTGACTGCATCGACAGCAGATAGCGACGCACCTGTTCTAGGATTTCGCGATCGCGGGCTAAATCGTTGGGTTTAGACCAAGGGAAACGGGAGCCAAACTTGGCAAGGAGACTGTCAATATCAGCAATCAGCGATTGGATTTTCTTCTGTTTAGTCACGGTGGAACGCCTGACAACTTATGTTCACGCTTCGCAGGAGTTATTGCGATCGCCTGCTTTTATTATGTAGGAACTTGAACGCTTGCCGTTAACCCAGTCTGAAAACGTATTCTGGCTAACCGAGGTCCTCTCAAGTCCTGATTACAGGCATCTAAGTTGTTAAATCTCCCTCAATATGCAGCATAATAGCTGTGTACCAATCTCCGGCTGATTAGTTTGAATTTCCAATAGGATTAGAATTAAAGGCACTTCGAGGGAGTATAGCGCCGTTCATCGATCAGGACATAAGTCCCTTGTATCTGCCATTATGGCTGGTCTGGATGGGGTGATGAGGGGCGATTGTACCACAACGACTCAATTTTGTGTCTGTTGTGGAACAGGAAGGGACTTGCTTAAGTTTTTGAGGATAACAAATCGCCGTACTTGTCCACGGCGTATACAATGTGGTTTGGCTTCATGGATGATCGATACAGCTCACACGAAATGAACTCTAATGTTAATGAGTTGATTCGCACTGCTCCTTTATTTTCTGGCTTACCAGAAGCCAGTGTGAATCAAGCGACTTCTCATGTTGTTACTCGCAGCCACCCCAAGGATCGAGTTATTTTGCTGGAGAATGACTGGGGTGGCTCAGTTTACTTCATTTTGGAGGGCTGGGCAAAAATTCGTACCTATAACCTGGAAGGGAAAGAGGTGACCCTCAACATTTTAGGGAAGGGGGAAATTTTTGGCGAAATGGCGGCGCTGGATGAGGTGCCTCGTTCTACCGATGTGATTACCTTAACGCCCACGACGATTGGCAGTATACCTGCCCAGGATTTTATCCAGCTTATTCATGATGAACCTTTAGCCGGGGTTCGTTTGTCTCAGCTTATGGCGAAGCGCTTGCGCCAAGTTAATCGCCGTCTCCGTCTGAGAGAGTCGGATAGTACCTCGCGAGTGGCAGACACGCTCCTGTTTTTGGCAGAGGGTCAGGGTAAACTTAAACAGCAAGGTACGGAGATTCCCAACTTACCCCATCGCGAGTTAAGCAGTTTGAGTGGATTGGCGCGGGAGACAGTGACGCGAGTTTTGACGAAGCTAGAAAAAAAAGGCTTGATTAAGCGAGAACACGATATTATGTTTATCCCGGATCTGGCGGCATTAGAACGCATTATTGCTTAGAAGTGTTATTTGTCTTATGTCCTTTGTCATTGGTAAGGTTTGAGGCAGATTTAGCTACGTAAGGGGATCAGGCGATCATGTCGAGGTGAAAGGGGCGTTAAAGTGGAGGTTGATCAAGCGTTGATAAAAGCTGAATGAGCGATTCTTTTGAGGATGCCCAAGTGCCTCGCCCTAATCCCGATCAGAATACTGAATCCTCCTCGAAGGACTCAGAAAATGTCAATGACGAATGGGATTTGGTGGAGGAACTAGAGCCAGAGACGGAACCATCAACCAATACTAGACCTGAAAGGCTAATCCCTAATCAGGACAGAAATTCGGCGAGTCAACAATCTCAGGCACAACAGCGACAATTCAATACCACTGTCGTCATGGTGGAAACGGCGTTCCTCGCCAGTACAGCGAGTTTGATTTGGCTAATTAATTATTATTTTCCCCTCGGTCCAGTCTTGAAGATGTTTTTCCCGGTGCCAATCGCCTTGGTGTATATGCGTCGCGGAAATCGAGCCTCTTGGATGGCGGCACTGGTTTCAGGGTTATTGCTGTCGGTGCTACAAGGACCAACCCGCAGTATCCTGTTTTTGATTCCCTACGGTTTGATGGGCGTTCAGTTGGGCGCCTTGTGGAAACGTCAAGCCAATTGGTTATTTTCCATTGGGATTGGTACGCTACTGGGAACTTTGGGATTCTTTTTTCGCTTTTGGCTGCTCTCAATTCTTTTGAGTGAGGATCTGTGGGTTTATGTGATGACTCAAATTACCGAATTAGTGGAATGGGGGTTTGTTAAGCTGGGGTTACTCGCTCAACCCAGTTTAATGTTAATTCAGGTGGTGGCAATTGTGGCAATTGTGATCAATAATGCCATTTATTTATTTGTGGTTCATCTGGTGGCGTTACTCATCTTTGATCGCCTGAAAAATCCTATTCCTCGTCCGCCTCAGTGGGTACAAGTTTTGCTGGATTATTAATTTTTGTAAACACGCCTCAAACCCTTACATAAGAAGAATGACGTAGCTTTCTTCTCAAGGGAGCGAGTATGACGAATGACGCTCCCTACCATCAACTTTAATGAAAGTCCGACTACTTATCTGTCAATATTGCTACAACAGAGTTGGCTCACCTGTTGATACGTTGGTAATTCGCGAAGATAACAGATTACAGTAGGTTACAGGTCACTTGATATGTCTTTATTGTTTATCATTCCCTTGGGGATTTTCCTCGTCACTGCGTATCTTTTTAAACAATTGGCTAATGAAATGGCTTATCTTGCCGCTGCCATTGCTTTAGTTAGCTTAGTTGTAACGTTATGTTTAGCACCCTGGCAAATTCAATTATTGCTGCTAATCTTAGTCATTTTTAGCAATCATAGACGCAGTTCTTCATCGTCTCAGCCCGTCACAGAGTCGTCATTGGCGGATGAGGATAACGTTAAGCTGGTTTATCGAGGCGTTAACTATGACCTAAGCCCTGCCCAGGTTGAGGTAACGGAAGATGAGGTGATCGGAAAATATCGGGGTCAGGCTTTGAGAGTTCACCATTTGGTGAAACCTCCAGCTACGTCAACTCTCTTACCCTTGAAATATCGAGGGGTTAACGTTAGCGATCACCTTCAACCGCAAGGAGGCTCTCGCCATAATCTTTGATTTGGCGGTGAGAGGAATCGTTGTAAAGTTGAGTACTTCCAACCTAGTTTATTCGATTTGGTACAGGGCTACTAAAAGCCTACTCCATAGTCGGTACTCCGACTTGGTGTAGGTAGTTTACACAAAACAGTAACAGGATAAGATAGATTAACTGTGAGGCTCCTGCGGGATTAGCTGAAGTGACGAGTCGTTGATAAGGAGAAACTATGCGGATTGCTCATAATATCACAGAAGTAATTGGTCACACTCCCCTAATTCAGCTCAACCGGATTCCTCAAGCCGAGGGATGTGTAGGACGAATTGTGGTGAAACTGGAGGGAATGAACCCTGCCGCTTCTGTGAAAGATCGCATCGGTATGAGTATGATTCAGGCAGCAGAAGAAGCGGGTCAGATTCATCCTGGAAAAACGGTGTTAGTGGAACCGACATCGGGGAATACAGGTATTGCCCTAGCGATGGTAGCCGCCGCTAAAGGATATCAGCTAATCTTGACGATGCCCGATACGATGAGCATGGAACGGCGATCTATGCTGAAAGCGTATGGAGCCAAACTAGAGCTGACACCCGGAAGCGAGGGAATGAAAGGAGCAATTCGCCGAGCCAACGAAATTACCGAAAGCACTCCTGAAGCCTTTATGCTGCAACAGTTCCAAAATCCAGCCAATCCCAAAATTCATCGAGAGACGACGGCTGAAGAAATTTGGGCAGATACTGAGGGTCAGGTCGATATTCTTATTTCGGGCGTTGGCACTGGTGGTACGATTACTGGTATTGCCGAAGTCCTCAAGCAACGTAAACCCGATTTTACCGCGATCGCCGTTGAACCGACCAGTAGTCCAGTTCTCTCTGGCGGGCAAGCTGGACCCCATAAGATTCAAGGAATTGGTGCTGGCTTCGTCCCTCAAGTTTTGCGTACAGACCTGATTGATGAAGTGGTTCAAGTCAGTGATGAAGATGCCATCGCTTTTGGTCGCCGTTTGGCACGAGAGGAAGGGTTATTATCGGGAATCTCCTCCGGTGCCGCTTTATGTGCCGCGATTCAGGTGGCGAAACGTCCAGAAAATGCGGGTAAGTTAATTGTTATGGTACAGCCCAGTTTTGGCGAACGCTATTTGAGTACACCTTTATTTCGAGAACTGGATCAATCCGAAACACCTGTCCTAGTTTAATGGTTATTGGTCATTTGTCCTTTGTCATTCGTCCTTTGTAATTGATCCGCATCTATACCCAGTTTGTTCAAGGAAATCAATGGTTGCAGCAGTATAGGGGACAACCTCCCCTACTCGCTTGTATTTTAGGATTTACGGCAACAGGGTTGATCCCCGGCATTTCTGCGGCTGGGGCAACTCCAGAGGATCGGAAGTATACTGCGATCGCGGATGCTGAATTCTTAGTTAATGGTTTTACCCCTAGTCCTAAGTATCCTTTACCTCCCTTGGATGCTGGGGCGTCGCCTGTCCTGATTTCTCGTGCTGTCGTCGAGGCTTGTCACCTTCCGGTTTATCTATTCAATGCGGGTTTACCTCAACCGCCAGCCGTCCCAGCTATAGATTTAGGAGGTTTACCCGCTAACTGTTTAACTACCGGAAAAGCCTTGCCCATCAATACTGTAAAACAGCTATTTGAGCAAGGCTTAATTTGGGGTCAAAAGCTGGCAACTCTGACCCCAAGCGGATATGTAATGATTGCTGAATGCGTCGTTGGCGGAACCACAACGGCTTTGAGTGTGCTGACAGGGTTGGGTATTGCCGCCATGGGTAAAGTCAATAGCAGCCATCCTCACTGTAATCATCGCCAAAAAGCAGAAATCGTTCGGATGGGACTACAACAGGCAGACTGGGAAGAGAAACTGGCAGAATTCATTGATCCCTTCGAGTTAGTCGCCGCCGTAGGTGATCCCATGCAAATTACAGCCGCCGGAATGGTGATTGGGGCAAGTCAAAGTGTTGGTGTTTTGTTAGCTGGAGGGACGCAAATGCTAGCAGTTTATGCACTAGCACGGGCGTTGGCGCTTCTTCAAGAAGCAGGGGAAGCTGGGGGAGCTGGGGGAGCTGGGGAAGCAGGGGAAGCTGGGGAAGCAGGGGAAGCTGGGGAAGCAAGGAGAGCAAGGAGAGCAAAAATTAGAGCTTATCGTCGTAGTTTTGATTCCTTACCATGGCAACCTAAGCAGGTGGTTGTCGGTACAACTCGCTGGGTGGCAGATGATCCCACGGGTGATACTGTGGGATTAGCACGAGCTATCGGCAGTGTTCCTCTTTTGGCAACCGACTTAAGTTTTGCCCAGTCAAGTTATCCGCAGCTACGGGCTTACGAACAAGGATATGTCAAGGAAGGTGTCGGTGCGGGAGGATGTGCGATCGCATCTCATCTTTACCAAGGATGGAACACGACTCAATTACTGCAAGCCATTGAAGCACTTCTAGCTCAACACCATTAATTCAAGGAGAACCAGGTTCACGAGTGAATGCGGCGGGCGAGAAGCTGTTCTTCTAAAGCCGCAATGCGATTGTAAGCGGCGGTTAGTTGGGCAGTGAGGCGTTGCACTTGCACATCAGCAGACAGGGAATTCTCTGAATTATGATTTCCGTTGTGATTCGTATGAAATTGAGCAACTTCACCCTTATCCTCGATTAGGATATCTTTATGTTCCATCCCAGAGTCCAGCAGTTGGGGATTCGCATAGACGGGGATGTCATTAACCTTTGCGGTTGATGCCTGTAGCTCAGAGTCTACAGTTGACATCGGTTGGACTTGAGGGAGACACTGGGATACCTTGTTGTTGAGTTGCTCAATACTTTGGTATATGGCATCAACTTTATAATTTAGGGCGTTGATTTGTTGTTGAACTGTATCCATCTGATTACCAATTTCCATAGCGAGTTCTATTTCATGCTAGTCAATTTACACTCAAAAGCTACCTTCCTGCGGATTCATTTAACTATTTGAGACAATTCATATCCCTATATCCTGCTGATTGTTCACAGCGCACAAGTTTCAACCATTAAGTCAACCCTCAAAATGATTTATCTTGGGCTTTAATCACCTTTTTTCCTAGGTTTTCGCTTTGTCTTCCTTACAATGTCGCCGATCTAACTATTTAATATTTTATTTACAATTGTGCCTTCAACTCAGTCCTAACTCTGGATAAGTTCCCAGATTGACTCAACGAGTTACGGAACACTGGTCACTTGTATAGCAGATGGATTCTTTGGCTGTCAGTCTCACAGAACACCAAAATTGTGTTAGTTTGTTGGGAGCAAGCGTATACAACGTAGTATTTTTACTCAATTCACCAGATTTTTGGGATGAAACGACGCTCCTTTCTCATGGGCGCTAGCGCCCTAGCACTGGGGCAATTGGCGTCTGGGTGTGGCAATAGACAGTCAACGGCTTTAAATGTAGGACTGTTGCAAAATTCAATTCCGGTTCAGTTATTGGCTGAATTTCGCCGAACCCTGGAGTCACCCGTGAGGCTCAAGTTTGACCCACAAGCCCAGCTTAAGGATATATACCAGAACCTTCGGGTGTGGAAACGACAATCAGAAAACCCAGAATCCTCGCCTGGGTTTTCCCTTCCTCTGATTAGTCGCAAACCTCCCGCGATCGCTAATTTGGTCACACTAGGAGATTATTGGTTAGAATCTGCTATCGGTGAGCAACTGATTCAACCGCTAGAGCTGTCAACATTACCAGGATGGCAACAGTTACCCCCGCGTTGGCAAGGGATTGTCAGACGTAATCGCCAAGGACAACTTGACGAATCGGGATTAATCTGGGGCGCACCCTATCGCTGGGGGACAGTAGTAATTGCCTATCGCCGGGATAAGTTTGAGGAATTAGGGTGGACACCGACAGATTGGAGTGACTTATGGCGTCCAGAATTACGCGATCGCATTTCGTTACTTGATAGTCCGCGAGAGGTAATTGGGTTGACCTTGAAGAAATTAGGGTTTTCCTATGATACCGCCAACTTGAGTCAAGTTCCCAATCTGAAAACCGAACTCTTAGACTTGCATAAACAGGTTAAACTCTACAGTTCAGATCACTATCTAGAACCCTTAGTGTTAGGCGATACCTGGTTAGCCGTGGGTTGGTCTACCGATATCCTATCCCTGCGCGGACGCGATCGCCAAATTCAAGCTGTCATTCCTCGTTCAGGAACCTCTCTTTGGGCAGATGTGTGGGTACAACCTGCTGTGCAAAAGACGGCTGCTGAATCGCCAGAACCAGAAACGTCCCAATCATTAACTCAGCAATGGATTGATTTTTGCTGGCGACAACAATCCGCGATCGACATTTCTTTATTAAGTCATGCAGCTTCACCGATACTGGTTACGATGAATCCGGCTACGTTACCCGACTCACTGCGACAGAGTGAGATCCTCTTACCAGAACCCTCTATACTCGAAGACAGTGAATTTCTATATCCCTTACCCCAAGAAGCGATTGAGCAGTACCTAGAACTGTGGCAAGAAATTCGCACAATGCAATTTGTTTAGACTTAAGTGGGGAGGGCGGGTTTTGTTGTTCATTGATTGGTGAGGAGGGCGGGTTTTGTTGTTCATTGATTGGTGAGGAGGGCGGGTTTTGTTGTTCCGTTAGTGGTGACTAGCTAACTTTAGTCCCTAAACCCGCCCCTACAATTGTCCCTAAACCCGCCCCTACAATTGTCCCTAAACCCGCCCCTACATCTAATTTTTCTGCCCTAAATGCCTTGGCAAATAAATTATGCAAATTTATTGTTTTTGTCCAAAGTCCAATCAATTTAGAATCCCAGTTTCTGGTAATGACGCTTGAGCAGGCGTTGAGCTGCATCTGATGAAATATTCACGGGTTCAAAGGCTTTCGTGTCGAATCGGCTTGTGCTAATCGTCATCAATTGCCAATTGCCTTGCTCATGCTGGAGAATGGCATCTCCACCAAGCTCTTCCATCGCCCACGTTACAATCGCATAAGGTTCATCAATAGTGATTTCTATAAACCGAACATTGTCGTGCCATTTATCCCAGTCATCTAGCAGCTTTTTTTCTAACTTATCTTGGCTTTCGTTAATCGTGATTTGCTGATGATCGGTAAAAAACGGGGCTTTAACTAACAAGACCGTTAGCAAATTTAAGTGAATATTTAAATGATAGATCATCGCTCCCAAACGACGAATCGCATAGGCTAAATTTTCATCAACATTCTTTAGATCACTCGGATTATTGCTGTGTTGCAGTTTCTGGCGACGTTCCAGGGAATGATTATAATCTTCAACTAAACCGAATATGCTCGTTGTCTTGCTGTCAAGCATGTAGAGAACATACTCATCCACCAATAAATGTTGAGGCGGGATTTTATAAATAATTTTTTTTAATTGTTCTACATTGATTGGTTCAACCTGACTCTTCTCAAATGCTTGAATGTTGGGATGATCGAGTAAGCTCAGTTCATGGCGAATGACTTGATCCGCTTTACGAAGCTTCAAAAAAATCGTATCGACTTCAACCGCTAGGGAAGATAGTAATACTTTCTCTTCCTCTCTTTTAAGTTCTTTGTTGTTCAAACACATTTGAGTTGCATTAAGAATGATTGAGCAAAAACAGTGACATTAAAACTGCTATTGCCTGTCGGCTTGGTTAGGATTAGGATCACGTCTAAGACCCTAACTCGGTAGAAGGACTTTGACTGGTGTTTTACCTTTGATTAGCAACCCTGATGTTCTGATTGAGTAACCTTGCCTGCTTTCTCTTTGGCGAGATATTCGCGTTACCCAATTTTTGTAGACTGGTAAGTCTGTAATACGTAATGTATGACGTGTAAGACACTGTGTACATTCTAATTCCTATTGGCTGACATCAGCAAGTCTGTTTAGCCAACTTTATCAAGATTTCATTCCCGCAAACAAAACTGGGATCAACGGCGATCGCAAGCCGATAGGCTGCATTTGGAACCCAAATTCTATTACAATCTGTAAAGAAAACTGAAAAGGAAGGGCTACGATGCGCGTTGCGATCGTTGGGGCAGGACTTGCCGGAATGGCGACGGCTGTAGAATTAGTCGATGCCGGACATGAAGTCGAAATCTTTGAATCCCGTCCATTCGTGGGCGGCAAAGTTGGCAGTTGGGTAGACGCCGAGGGCAATCACATTGAGATGGGGTTGCACGTCTTTTTTGGCTGCTACTACAACTTGTTTGACTTGATGCAGAAGGTAGGGGCATTGGAGAACCTACGTCTCAAGGAACATACCCATACCTTTATTAATCGGGGTGGGCGCACGGGGGAGCTAGACTTTCGCTTTATCACCGGAGCGCCGTTTAATGGACTCAAAGCCTTTTTCACCACCTCCCAGCTATCACCCCAGGATAAGCTACAAAACGCGATCGCACTCGGAACCAGTCCCCTAGTACGCGGCTTGATCGACTTTGATGGGGCAATGCAAACGATTCGCGACTTGGATAAAATTAGCTTTGCTGACTGGTTCCGCAAGCATGGGGGGTCTAACGGCAGCTTAAAGCGGATGTGGAATCCCATCGCCTACGCCCTCGGTTTTATCGATACAGAGAATATCTCTGCCCGTTGCATGTTGACAATCTTCCAGTTCTTTGCAGCAAAAACAGAAGCCTCCGTTCTCAGGATGCTGGAAGGTTCACCGAATGAATACTTACATCAACCGATTATCAATTACCTAGAAGCACGAGGAGCAAAAATTTACACCCGGCGACGGGTGAGAGAAATCCTCTACACCGAGACAGGAGACTCAGCTAACGTGACAGGTTTAGTCATCGCCCAAGGTGAAAGCGAAGAAACTATTACCGCCGATGCTTACGTTTGCGCCGCTGATGTGCCAGGAGTGCAGCGTTTATTGCCAGAATCATGGCGCAAATGGTCAGAGTTTGACAATCTCTATAAGCTAGACACCGTACCTGTAGCCACCGTACAACTGCGGTTTGATGGCTGGGTGACAGAACTCCATGATCCTCAAAAACGGAAGCAACTGGCACAAGCGACGGGGATGGATAATCTCCTCTATACTCCGGATGCGGATTTTTCCTGCTTTGCTGACTTAGCCTTAACCAGTCCCAGTGACTATTACAAAGAAGGACAAGGGTCACTGTTGCAATTAGTGCTAACGCCCGGTGATCCATTTATCCGACAAAATAATGAATTCATCGCCCACCATGTCCTCCAGCAAGTCCACGAACTCTTCCCCTCTTCGCGAGAATTGAACATGACCTGGTACAGTGTGGTTAAATTAGCTCAATCGCTTTACCGAGAAGCTCCGGGCATGGACCCCTATCGCCCTAACCAAAAAACCTCAGTGAGCAACTTCTTCTTGGCAGGTAGCTACACTCAACAAGATTACATCGATAGTATGGAAGGCGCGACCCTATCCGGGCGGCGTGCGGCTAAAGCGATTCTCGAACATGCACAAACACCTGTAGAACCAACCCTGGTTACCACGAGTTAAAAGTTATCTGAGAACCGGGGAAGTTCCGGATGTAGGGGCGGGTTTTACTGATAACGTTCTAGAAGCAACCGATAACGTGACTAAACCCGCCCTTGCAGGGGAAGCAGGGGGAGAGAAACTACTATTATGATCTACAACTTGCTTTCAACAACCCCAACCTACTTCGTTGAGGTTGGGGATTGCCGGACAAACGGCAATTTAAACCGTTGAATACCGCATTGAGTCTCGGTTTGGCACAGACACCCGGATACTTCCCTAGTCCGGATCAAATCTAAAGCCTTTTGTCGGGCTGTTGTAAGACAAGACATCTTAACCGAGATGGCGGGAAGGGACTACATTTCGACTTATCTCGACTTCGCTCGATACAAGTCGCTCAATGTAAACACTTTCACTCGTGAGGATTATCTCCATGCTACGAGTACCAGTTCTATCAAAGAGAAGATTCAATAACCGTAAACAGGGTAAACTACCTCCCTCTATTCGAGCCAACAGGCAGTTGGAGTTACGAGTAGTCAAACAACTGTGCCAACTATTTCCGATTAGTGCGATTCACTACGAGCTAGTCATGGCTGACGTAGATAGGACTAGGGGAAGAAAATTAGCACGATCCGGCGTTGGCTTCTCCCCGGTCATGGTGGGACAAGGACAAATGCTGACTTGGTTATCTGAATTAGCTCCAGTTACAACCCACAAGGGATGGCAGCGAGACGGCAATGGAACCAGTCAACTCAGAAAGTGGCTGGGACTACCCAAGGATAAGAAGAATAAAGCTTGCTCTACACCTGCGACCCATGCTGTTGACGGTGTAATTCTAGCCGCTTTCGAGTTCATTCAATGGCGCGAATGGCATTCTGATCATACTAAGCACGGTGACTGGAGAGGTGATGTTCAGATTACACCCGCGCCATTTACGATCATCCGCAGACCTCCAATCAGTCGTAGGCAGTTGCATTTATGTGTCCCGTCTAAAGGTGGAAAGCGGCGTAAGTACGGTGGCACTGTTACTCGTCACGTAGAGACGCGCCATGGCGCGTCTTTACGCAAGGGTGATCAGGTTATCGCTGAAAAAGCCGGGAAGTCCTATGTTGGTTGGTGTTCTGGTGATACTGATCAAGCGATTTCGGTTAGTGATGCTAACTGGAAGCGACTTGGGCAGTTTACGGCTAAAAAAGTCCGATTGTTGCAGCGAAGCACGGGATTAATTGTCGCGCCTTCAGTTGGATTGTCAAACCTAACCGCATCGAGCGGCGCGGTTTGACTCCTCTATCCCTCTCCACCCTCCTGAGCCTGCGAAGGATCTGCTGAGGGTGGAGTCTCACGAGGTTTTTGATGAATTATGAATTTTAATTACCTGTTCCCTGTTTCCTAGTCCCTGACAAATGACGAATGACGAATGACAAATGACGAATAACTCTGACTGGCTAGAACACAGTGTACAAGTTGAAGTCGAGGTGCCAATGGAAACCGTTTGGAGCCTCTGGTCTGATTTAGAGCAAATGCCACGCTGGATGAAGTGGATTGACTCGGTACAAGTATTAGAAGATAATCCAGATTTGTCCCGTTGGAAACTCGCCAGCAGTGGCTTTGAATTTAGCTGGATCTCTCGCATTCTGAAATTAGTGCCCCATCAGATTATTCAGTGGGAATCTGTTGATGGTTTACCGAATCGGGGTGCAGTGCGCTTTTATGATCGCCATGGAAGTAGTGTTGTTAAACTTACGGTGGCTTACGATATTCCCGGCATCTTAGGTAAGTTGATGGATGGTTTGTTTTTAGGTCGAATTGTCGAGTCTACGATTCAAGCTGATTTGGATCGGTTCCGGGACTATGCGCTTAAAATCCAAAGTTAATAATAAGCTGTTCGGCATTTAAACCTTAATATCAATAACGGCGAAAGGATGGTAGTGCGTTAAGCGAAGCCATGCCGCAGGCTTTGCATCTTGCTCGCTACTAATACCCAATTTAAATGCATGACAGCTTATCGCTCTTATGTCACTCTGGGAGGAGTATAATAAAGAGAAATCGCTGAAACCCTTGTTGATTGTTAATGGGTTACGGGTCATCGATCAGATTACCAATTGCTCAATATAATTAAATATTCAAATAGATATGCACTCTGAGTTGAGGATTGGCTGATGGCTAATATCTCTAAACAAACCCAAACTACCTTTGCGACTAAACAGCGGGTGCAATGGGTTGATTATGCCAAGGGTATCGGAATATTTTTAGTCGTTTTTGGTCATACGCTTAGAGGTTTAGTTAATAGCTCAATACTTGATGCATCAACAATAATTATTTCAATAGATCAGTGGATTTATGCCTTTCACATGCCACTTTTCTTTTGCCTTTCAGGATTATTTATCGAACGATCAGCCTCCAAACCACTAAGAGATTTTGTTGTCAGTAAGCTCAAGGTTATCGCGTACCCCTACTTTGTCTGGTCAGTGTTTCAAACTATCCTTCAGGCTATAGCAGGTAGTTATACAAATAATCCGATACCCCTAACTAACTTGTGGCGAATTGTCTACCAACCCGTGATGCAATATTGGTTTCTCTACACTCTCTTTGTCATCATGTTGGTCTACGCGATTGTCCACAAGCTAAATGTTTCTCCCAGAGTATTTTTAATTTTGGCGATTTTATTTTACTTGACGCAAATTGTTGATGTTCACTTGGGTTCATGGGAAGTTTTGTATTCAGTCCGCCGCTATGCTATCTACCTCGCCTTGGGTGCGGTAGTAGGCAGTAGTCGATTAATGTCACAGTTAAGTCAATGGAAAACCAAGACTTTGCTCATTGTTATTATTGGTGGATTTTGTGCTGTGGGATTAGCGGTTGGGTTCAATTTGATGGCGGTAAAATTGCTGACGCCTATAGTTGCTATATTTGGCATCGCCGCCTCAGTTGCTTTGGCGATTTTCCTGGATCGGTTTAATAGAAATGGCTTCGTGAAACAGTGGGGAAGCTTTTCGCTAGAAATATACGTGGCTCATACAATAGCTTCGGCATCACTACGAATTTTTCTACAATATGTCTTCGGGTTTACCGAGCCGATCGCACACCTTATCCTGGGTACAGTCGTAGGTATTTATGCGCCGATCGCACTGTATCGGATTTGCCAACGAAGTCGGCTTCGATATATGTTTCGCCTCGTTTAATCTGAAGTTCCCCTTTGACAAATCGCTACACTGTATGCCTATCTTGGCTTAGGGCGATTTCACTTTCGGCTTCACTGGGTACAAATCAGGCTGACGCCCAACAAATCTAAAGCCTTTCTTTGTACCGGAGTCGGTTCGGTTACCTTGTCAAAGTCGAAATTTACACCTGGAATATTAGACTGAATTCGATTGTTAACAATCGTGCCTAAATCAGCCAACAGGGTTTGAAAGCTATGCACGGGTAAGTTATCAGCTGTCCGCTTCTTTTGGGCTTTAGAAGAAGCCGAATCGCTCCGAACTGAGTGGGTGACTATTCCTTCACGTAATCTAAGAGCATTTTCCCAATCATCTTCATCGAAAAGAATCGGGGCTAAACATCGACGCATATGCCATTCTACATAGTACGCCAACATACATAAGAATACATGAGCTTTCACTCTATCGCTGTTACGATGATAGATGGGACGCACTTTTAAGTCAATGGTTTTATAGCTGCGGAAGGCTTGCTCTACTTTCGATAAACTCTTATAGGCTTTTACAGTATCTTCGGCATTCAGTGTTTCTTCGGGTACGGAACTTCTCACCACATATAAACCATCCAATGTCGCTTCTTCCTCGATACTTTCTCGGTTTCTTTGGTAAGAGAAGCTATCAGGAGTTATCTGGATATTGAAGTGTTTAGCCACACTATACTTGTTGATGACTTCACCGACTTTCAGTCCAATTTCAGCTTCACCCCTTAGGGGACATCTTTGCCGCGATGTGGCGCTGACTATTTTATCTAATTTCTGCTCAGTGGCATGCAATAACTCTTCGCGATTTCTCTTTCTTTCTTCAGCTAAGAAGGGATTCCGACAGGCGACTAATCTCTCTCCCGGATAGTCTTCACAAGTAATTTCAGCTAGGTCTTTTTCATCAAATAGAGAGAGCTGAATGTACGACTGATTACCCAGTTTCGGGATTTGGCTTGAACGTAGCGCGGTTATCCAGTCTACTCCTGCTGTTTCCTTCAAGTCTTCTCGGATTCTCGCTTGTGTTATCATTCCCCTGTCCCCCACCCAGATTATTTTCTTTAATCCAAACCGAGTGCGGACTTTTTCTATCTGTTGGGTTAATGTACTAGGGTCGGCTGTATTTCCTTCAAACACCTCTACAGAAATGGGACATCCTTGGGCATTACATAATAATCCAAATACTATTTGCAATTTTCCTTTTTTCTTGTCTCTATTATATCCGAATTGTGCCAAAGGACAAGTCTTTCCTTCAAAATATGTTGAACTGACATCATAGAGGACTAATGTTCCTTCTACCAGATGGATAGCTGCCAAACTCTTTTCTATCTCCTCTTGCCGAGACAAGAGCCAGTCCATGGCTAAATAGAGTTCGTCTTCATCCGTCCCAGACAATCCCAATCGTTCTCCTAGACTGGATAGTTTAGTTGCCTCTTGTAATCCTCTGGCTGTGGCTAATTTCGACTTAGGGGCAATAATCCGCGCCGCTATCATCGATAGCACTAATCGTCGGTTACGTGTGTTTTCACCGCTGATAATCGAGTCTAATCCGATTTTTTTTATTGTTCCTAGCACAGCGGCAACGTGACCGTGAGGGCGAGAACGGACTATGTTAAACGCTTCTTCGATGTCTTCAATGGCTTTGCCTCCTTTGAGAAGGATTTTTAAGCCGTCTACGGCTTCATCCGGCAATTTAGACAGGTTCGCTAGGGTACGTTTCCGCACTTTCTTGCCTTCGCGATAGGACTCACGAAGTAATACGGCGGGTGGGGAATTTCGGTTCGGAACACGTTCTATGTACATGACTACAATTATCTCACAGATTTTTCCCCAAGACTATTAAGAAAATCTTAAATATACATGGGTACGAATTGAGGGGGCTAAATTGCTAAAATGCTTATGCAGTAGGAGTTCAGTCCCCTATAGTACATCTGGACGGGGGGAACTTCAGTTTAATACCCGTTGTGCCGTTCGCCCGGTATCTGAGTCAAGACTATTTTCTCAAAACCCAATCACGATCGAGACTGATGAATTTTCATCCTATTTGCAGATTCGATTAACTCGACTCTTAAGATAGGTTGCAGTTATAGATCTACCCCAAGAAGTGACTGAATCTTATGGAACTGGTGTTCCTCTTGATCCAGCGTCGAATATGGGTGGGCGAACCACACACGATCAGGCTTGATGAATCCAATCACTATTCCCTGTTTCCTTGTCTTCCTACTGAATCCCATTCATTGATCGAGTTTCAGCTATGAACCTCTGTCTTGCTCATCAAACTCAAATCCCCAGTCTTCACCTTCATCCTCATCCTCCGGTTCCGCTTGGGGTGGGGGTTGGCGGTACGGCGGGGTAATTACTCGATAGTTAGCATCATACACTGCCTCAGATTTGCCAATCCTCGATTTAGACGTATTAGATTCCCGGTAACTGTAGGAATAAACCGAGTCGGATTGAGAACGGCGGCTGGGTTCTTGAGGTGATTCGTAACTACTGTGATCGCTTCCGATACTGCGCTCTTCGCGATCGCGCTCTGTTTCCTCTAACACCTCTTCCTCTGGCTGACTCTCCAACTCATCCCAGTCAAACTCGTCCTCTATCGAGGTTGCCGATTCTCCTTCAAAGTTCCACTCTGGAGCAACAGCTTGATCCCAATCAGAACCGGAAGCAGAGGGGGAAGATTTGGGAGGAGGAGGTGGTGGTGGAGGGGGTGGGGGAGGTGGCATTTCTGGTTCACTTTCCTCGGGTTCAGGTTCCTCCTGCTCAAACTCAGCATTTGATCGCCAGCGATTTGGAGGCGATGCTTGGGCGGCGCGATCAAACCTCTGAACCCTCCTGGGTCGAAAACTGAGCAATTGTAAGACTAAACTGGTGAGTATGCCGAGTGCGATCGCCAGTCCTATCCATACCGTCAGAGGCAATGCAACCGTTTGCATTCCTAAAAATACGATAGACAAGGCGGGGGCTGACAAATTTGACAACACAAATATAGCCAGTCCGCCTCCAACCACGCATAACAGGACAATTCGATTCACAGGCATGATTAGTGATTTACAGGTATGGATAGAGCGCTTACCTCTAACTTACCGCGTTCTTAACATCTGATCCGTTATAGCGCTACGCGCTAGGCAATAGACAACACCTCGGACTTCGGCGTGAGGCTTCGACGGTGAGCGCGGCAACTGAGCCTGTCGAAGTTCAGCCGAACCGCGCTCGGTAACACGCTCGGTGTGGAATATGCAATAGGTAAGGTAGAGTTTTGAGTTAACTTCCCCTGCTCCCCCTGCTCCCCCTGCTCTCCCTGCTCCCCCTGCTCCCCCTGCTCCCTCTGCTCCCCCTGCTCCCCCATCTCCCCCTGCTCCCCCTGCTCCCTCTGCTCTCCCTGCTCCCTCTGCTCCCCCCATCTCTCCCTGCTCCCCCTGCTCTCCCTGCTCCCCCTGCTCCCCCTGCTCCCCCATCTCCCCCATCTCCTATCCACTCGATTTGACCGCAACTTGGCATAAATCGTTCAGGGAGCGGATCGCTAACCCGTATTATTAGAAGAGGGGTTAGATTATACAGTCTTGGCATGACGATTATTTGGGAACTCGATTTCTATTCACGTCCAATCTTGGACGACAATCAGAAGAAGCTCTGGGAAGTCTTAATTTGTGAGAGTCCTTTAAACATCCACCAATCCACAGACGACTTATTTCAGTACGCGCAGTTTTGTTCCAACCAGGAGGTCAACTCCTTATGGTTGCGGCAATCCCTAGAAGAGGCGATCGCGAAAGCTGGACAAGCACCGACCAAAATTCGCTTTTTCCGGCGTCAGATGAACAATATGATTACTAAAGCCTGCCAGGAGTTAGGCATTCCTGCGATCACGAGTCGTCGGACATACACGCTGGATCACTGGCTTAACCAGCGGATCAAGGACGTTTATCCCCAGCAACCCGGATATCAGGTCCTCAGCCGCCGCCTCTGCCTTTGTGCGCTACCAACCTCAAGTTCCTCAACCCTTACCCGACGCCATCCAGGGACAAAAATGGGCATTGGTGAGCTTAGAAGCTGCTGCTTTTGCGGAGATGGAGGAGTGGGAGATTGACTTTGGCGAAGCCTTTCCCCTCTCCATGATGAATCTGGCTCCAGATACGCGCATTCCTGGAGTGATTATTTTCTCCGATCGCGCCAAAGCCCTAGCCGCGTGGATGTCAGGTTTAGAACTAGCGTTTGTTAAATTTCAAGGAGGTGTCACTCCTCGGTTATTACTGGAAACGGGTGCTAGTGATAGCTGGGCTTTAGCCAACCTCACCGATGCCCAAACCCTAGCGGAAGCTCAAGGCTTTGAATCTGCCAAAGAAAACGCCCAGTCCATACATTTTCTCGCCGTGCAGTCAACACCAACCTCAGAAACCTTTGCTGGATTTTGGTTATTGCAAGAATTAACGTAGCCCTGAATGGGTTAGGGGTTTATCACCATGAGCCGGAACTATAAACAGAATAATTAACCCTAAACATTATGGAGTCTCCGAATTTGTCACCCGCCCTGCCCTGCGAACAACTTTTAGATCTGGCACTCAAAGCCGGAGCCAAGGATGCTGAGGTCTATCAGTCGCAATCGCTGTCTCGACCTGTACTCTTTGAAGCGAATCGCCTCAAGCGGCTAGAAAGTAGTCAATCAGAAGGGGTGGCGCTACGCTTATGGAAAAACGGTCGTCCCGGATTGGCGGTTGCTTATGGTGCAGTGAATCCCCAAGACTTAGTGGATCGCGCCATTGCCATTAGCACTCTGAATGAATCGGAATCGGTGGAACTCACACCGGGACGTACCGAAGGTTATCCCGACTTGGGCAAGTCCGTGGCGGTAGAAGAATTGGTCGTCATGGGCAAAGAAGCGATCGCCAAAATTCGGGACGCGAATCCAGAGGTTCTGTGTACCGCCGAATTGGAATGTGAAGCCGAAACCATCCGCTTGATCAACTCTCAAGGCTTAGATTGTCACTACACCGACACCACACTCAACTGTTTTGTCTCCGTCGAATGGGTGCGCGGCGATGACTTTTTATGCGTCTCGGATGGTCAAACCCAACGGGAACAGCTTAACGCCGATAAAATCGTACAAGCGATTCAGCAACGCCTCAACTGGGCGCAAAATAACGTTTATCCCCCTATCGGTCAAGTCCCAATTTTGCTCACCGCCAAAGCCGCCGATTTACTCTGGGATACCGTCCAAACCGCATTAAATGGAAAACAGGTATGGGAAAGGGCTTCCCCTTGGAGCGATCGCTTGGGTCAAGTCGTCAGTTCCCTCAACCTTACCCTATCTCAACAACCGAATACGGGTCCCTATAGCTGTCCTTTTGACGACGAAGGGACACCCACCCGACCCCTATTATTAATTCGCGAAGGACAATTGCAACAGTTTTATGGCGATCGCACCATTGGGCGATTACTGGGAACAGGCAGTACAGGGAATGGATTTCGTCCCAGCTTAGGCAGTTATCCCACCCCAGGTTTAGTCAATATCATGGTGCAACCCGGTAAAGGCTCATTGAGAGACTTACTGATGCAACTCGATGATGGATTAGTCATCGACCAAATCCTCGGTGGTGGGGCTGGCATATCTGGAGACTTTTCTGTCAATGTAGATTTAGGGTATCGCGTCTGCAACGGTATGATCATCGGTCGGGTAAAAGACACTATGGTTGCGGGTAACGTCTACACTGCCCTCAAGCAGATTGTTGCTCTGGGTGAAGATGCAGAATGGAATGGTCCGTGTTATACCCCCTCTTTAATTTTAGAAGGACTCTCAGTCACTGCATCTGAGCAGACCTCTATTTTGATTTAGCTCGTTAGGAGATGATGGGGTGATGGGGAGCCGGGGAAGCTGGGGGAGCTGGGGGAGCTGGGGAAGCTGAGGAAGTTAACTCAAAACTCTACCTTACCTATTGCCTATTCCCTGTTCCCTGTTACCTTTTCCCTAACAAATGACAAATGACAAATGACAAATGATCAATCCCATACGTCAATGGTTACTGCCCAAGCGACGTTTGGCGATCGCAGAAGCTTGTTTAATTGGGGTGGTTTCTGCGCTATCCGCCGTGTTACTCCAACACAGTATTGGTTGGCTCGGTTCATGGCGGGTTCAAACTTCTGAACAATTTCCGCCCTTTCTAGTTTTACCCGCTTTCGGACTGGTATTGGGAGCACTGTCTGGATTCTTGGTTGAGTATTTGGCACCCGATGCTTCTGGGAGTGGTATTCCTCAGATTAAAGCCGCACTTGGAGGGTATCCCATCGCTCTAGATTTGCGTGTAGCGCTGGTTAAACTCGTCAGTAGTATTTTAGCGATCGCGGCAGGACTGACCCTGGGACGTCAAGGACCCACAGTTCATATTGGTGCAGCGTTAGCGGCTCAGTTTAGCCGTTGGTTTCCTACCTCTCCGAGCCATCGACGCCAGCTCATTGCGGCGGGTTCAGCGGCGGGTTTAGCGGCGGGGTTTAATACCCCAATCGCGGGTATTTTGTTTGTGGTTGAGGAATTAATCCATGATTTTTCCGGCTTAACGCTAGGAACAGCGATTCTCGCTTCGTTTATCGGTGCGGTGATTTCCCGGATTTTAGGGGGTCGTAGTCTCGACCTGAACCTGGAACTAACTCAAACAACCAGTAGTTTTTCTGCTCCGGAGATTCCCTTTTATTTAATCCTGGGTCTTTTAGCCGGATTACTGGCAACCTTATTTAATCGTGGGATTCTGTTTTCATTGACGCTACAACGCCGCTTTCATGTCTCTTTGGCGGTAAAAATGGGGCTAGCGGGATTAATCTGTGGTTGTGTGGTTTCTCTGTTACCCCCGGATTTTCGCAATAATCGTGGGTTGCGGGAGTTGTTAATTACAGGCGCAGAAAGTTGGCAATTCACTAGCCTCGCTTTAGTAACCTACTTTTTTCTCACCCTAGTTTCTTATGGATCAGGCGCTCCTGGGGGTTTATTTCACCCGTCACTGGTTTTGGGTTCTGCCTTGGGTTATCTGGTGGGCGTTGCTAAATTATCGTTTTTAGGGGTTGGGGAACCGACGACTTACGCCTTGGCAGGGATGGGGGCGTTTTTTAGTGCTGTATCTAAGGTTCCTATAACCGCGATTGTGATCATATTTGAGATTACGGCGGATTTCAATCTGGTTTTACCGTTAATGATCACCTGTGTGGTGTCTTATCTAATTGCCGATCAACTCTCCAAAGGCTCACTTTATCAGCGTCTGTTGGAATGGAGAGGGTATACCTCCCCCACTCAAAAAGTAGACAAGGGTTCATTGGTTGGGTTAACAGCAGAGGATTTGATGCAACGACAGGTAGAAACCTTATCGCTGCACATGACTCTGGATGACGCCTTGCAGATGGTATCTCGTTCGACGCACCAAGGGTTTCCTGTGGTAGATGAAGGGACGCTAGTGGGGATTATTAGTCAATCAGATCTTACACAGGCGACAAAAATGCAAGGCAATCCGCCCCGTTGTCCGTTTCCCGGCACCACACCTCTAGCAGAGATTATGACATCGCACCCGATAACGGTGAAGCCGACAGCGAGTTTAGTCGATGTGCTTTATCTGCTCAACCGTTATCACCTCAGTCGCCTCCCAGTCACTGAAGGGCGGAAGTTATTGGGAATTATTACCCGCAGCGATATTATTCGGGCGGAATTGGATCAGCTTGATAGTAAGACAACTCAGACTAGATCACAATCAGAACCCTCTTATGTAGTTTATCAAACCCGATCGCCAGAAACGGGACGAGGACGGTTATTAGTTCCCATCGCTAATCCCCAAACCGCCCCCATATTAGTCAAACTCGCCGCCGCCATCGCCCGCGATCGCGACTATGAATTGGAATGTCTACAAGTGATTCTCGTCTCCCGCAGCACGTCTCCTGCAGAAACGCCAGTAACAACCACAAAAAGTCGTCGGTTATTACGTCAGGCGGAAAAGTGGGGACGAGATTGGAATATACCCGTTCACACTCAAATACGGGTGAGTCAGGATATTACTCAAGGGATTCTAGACACCATTAAAGAGCGACATATTAATTTGATGATGATGGGGTGGAAAGGCTCAACCTCAACCCCTGGACGCATTTTTGGCGGGGTAGTGGATGCAGTGATTCGACAAGCGCCCTGTGATGTGATGGTCGTTAAATTGGGTGAAATGATGCATCCGCCTTATATCCCTCCCTTCTTTCAGCGTTGGTTGATTCCCATCGCAGGCGGTCCGAATTCGCAACGCGCTTTGGAATTTCTGCCAGCGTTAATTCCCTTAAGTAGTAAGCCACCCGATATTCGATTATGCCAAGTCTTTGATCCAGAAGATACGATTATGGATACAACCGCCATAGAAGAAGCTAGCGACTTTTTAAAGAAACAAACCGAGGGTCGGATTCGCCGGATTCCTATTCGCGCCAGTGAGGTTTCTGATGCGGTGGTTTATATCGCTAATAACCAATTATGCGATGTCGTGGTTTTAGGCGCAAGTCGGGAAGGGCTATTACAGCTCATGATTCAGGAGAATATACCGGAAGCGATCGCGCGGCGGGTGAAGAGTACCGTTATTTTAGTTCGCAGTGCGACATAATATGTCCACCTACTTAAAAGATTAGATTCCATCGACGGGTATTATAGAACGGGAAACAAACAATAAATGTCACCAATTCGTTATGGTACAAATCATTCAATCCCAAGATATAGACTTGCGTTATCTCCTAGAAAACTATAGACTCCAATTGGTTGAAGACAACCAATTTTTTACCGAGTGGCAGGAAGATTTACCCGAGCTATCTGATTCCGACAAACAACAATTAGACAAAGTAAAAGCGGGTTATCTCAATCTGCTTAACTATCCCCCCTTACTAGAGGATGGGGTGAGAATGGCTGTCTTAGACCCTATTCTCTTCATTGGTGATTTTTATCTGGCTCCCTTTTACGTTAAATCCGAACAATCCATTGATATTGTCGAGGAAGATGATGTCGTAATTATCAGGGGAAGAATTGATACATTAGTCTTAAAAAACCAGCTTTGGGTTATGGTTATCGAGTCGAAACGAGCCTCCTATTCCATTGAAGCCGGACTTGCCCAAATGTTGGCGTATATGCTAGGAAATCCCAATCCAGAAAAACCTAGCTATGGCATGATTACCAGTGGAGGAACGTTCATATTTGTCAAATGTGTTCAGGAAGACTATCCCAAATACGCGACATCAAACTTGTTAGCGACTCGCAACCCTGGAGATTTGTACAGCGTTCTCAAAATTTTGAAGCGCTTAAGTCAAATTGTAATTAGGGATTGTTGAATAAATGTTCAAGATAAAAAGTCTAGATAAAGTCCTGAAACCTTGTATTAGCTTACCATTGATGAAACTATATTAACTTTGTAATCCAGACAATCCAGTCCGCGCCGGCGGACTTTTTTTGTGTAGCAGCGACTTCCAGTCCCCAGGATTCCCGTTATTTTTTCCAAGGAAGCTTTGTCCCCATCTCAGTTAGCGCTGAGAAGACTAAATAGAGGATGAGAAAGCTAACACCTGCTAGAAAAAGAACTAAATCATTATCCATAATTGGAACCTAGACCGTTAAATTAAATGAGTCCTTAATTGCATAAGGGCGCAAGCCTTGCACCCCTACATTTTGGTGTGCGATTCGTAATTGAGAACCGCTATACTTATGTAGATGTAACTTCTCCAATAAAATTATTCAACGTTTCTTCTTCGACCCAGAAGATCGGCTGCTACTACTACCAAAACTAGAGGAACGATTTCGGGATGAACTGGGCTTAGGTTTCGATTGGCTAGACTGTCTTAAATTACTACTCCCGTAACCCGAACCCGTGGTTCTGCTACTTGATGAAGACGGGGAGGAACTTGTTGAGGAACCTGTCGATGGTGGTGCAGATTGAGTGGTTGTAGCTGGATTCGTTGTTCCCGGTGAAGCTTGAGGCGTTGTTGATTTATCCGTTGGTGTTGATGGGGTTGTACTGGATGAATTCGTGGATGCGGGTGAGGTTCTCGGAGTTGTGGTTTGACTCGTGGTTGACTTCCGCAAGACTCCTGATGTACGTAACTGATTGTTCCGCACTACAGGCGGTGGTGTATTGTGGTTGCTTTGATATTTAGCTACCGCTTGGTCATAACTTGAGGCATGATAACCACTATGCAGCACTTGACCGGATTGATAGGGGGGTGGAATATAGTATCGAGGAGAATAAAAGTCCAGTTCAATCTCAATCTCCCCATCACTCTCAAAGGGTTGCCAATAGGTTGATTCCTCACGCACAATTACCATTTCATTGTTCCCGGCGGGTTCAGTAACGGCGTGGATATATTCAATCTGAAACTCTGGACTCAAATGCAACACGGCTTGGTTATTCTGCATTTGTAGATAACTTTGTTCCCCAGCGTTGAGTTCCTCTGGCGTCAGAGGTATCATTTGCGGGTTCGTGGTACTGTAAACCGGGGGCGTGGAGTTCATTAAAAATAAAGTATACTGCCCATTCGCGTCATTGTAGGTCACTTGCTGGAGAGGATACTTCCCATCTGTGAGTCGAGTCTGAGACGATACAGTGTTGGTGTTCTGTTGTCCTACAGGCTGAGAATAGTTAGTTGCATCCTGACAAGCCAGTGTTGTCCAACACAGCGTTACACTGAGAAGCACGGGAGTAAATTTGCGGAACGTTCGACGTCAACTACCGCACACCAACCCTTAGGGGTATGGTGTGGGCTTGAAAAAGCCTGTTGACCAGACGGCTCACCTCGACTTCGCTCGGTGAGCGGAGCCGAACCGAGCAGCCGTTAAGACTAAGAGTTAACGTTCGTACCAAGGGATGCGTGCCAGTTCCTTGCTCTACAACTGGGTAATTAAACAGGTCATTCGGAAAAGCCAGTGTTACTCAGAAAGTACCGGGTCTTAACACCGTCGAGGCAAACTTTACCAAGAAATTGAGAGATGCAGTAATGCGTGTTTTCGTTCTAGATAAAAACCTGAAACCTCTTGACCCTTGTCATCCAGCAAGGGCTAGAGAACTACTCTCGCAAGAGAGGGCTAAGGTATTTAAGCGCTATCCATTCACTATTGTTTTGCAAGACAGAGCCGAGTCAGAGTCTGTTACTCATCCGCACCGAATTAAAATAGACCCTGGCAGCAAGACAACGGGTATTGCGGTTGTTCAAGAGAAAACAGGACGTGTAACAAGCGCTTTTGAAATCTCACACCGAGGGCAACAGGTTAAAGATTCCCTTGAATCCCGCAGATCATTAAGGAGGGGGCGACGCAATCGCAAAACTCGTTACCGCAAACCCCGCTTCCTGAACAGAACCCGTAAAAATGGATGGCTACCACCATCCCTTGAGAGTCGAATTGCCAATATTGAAACTTGGGTGAGGCGAATCAGAAAACTTTGCCCAGTTACCACAATCTCTCAAGAGCTAGTCAGGTTCGATTTGCAGCATATCCAAAACCCTGAAATTAACGGGGTTGAGTACCAACGAGGTGAACTGTTTGGTTTTGAGGTCAAAGAGTATTTACTCGCCAAATGGGAAAGAAAATGCGCTTACTGTGGCGTTAAAAATGTCCCCTTCGAGATTGAACATATAATTGCTAGAAGTAAGGGAGGTTCCAATAGAGTCAGTAATCTCTGCCTTAGTTGTCATTCCTGCAACCAAGCTAAGGGGAACAAACCCGTTGAAGAATTCCTGAAAAAGAAACCAGAAGTCCTCAAGCGGGTATTAGCTCAAGCCAAAGCACCTCTTAAAGATGCCGCAGCCGTTAATGCTACCCGTTGGGAACTGTATCGAAGGCTTCAGTCAACTGGTTTGCCAGTAGAGGTAGGTTCTGGAGGTCGAACAAAGTTCAACCGTAAAACGAAAGGCATCGAAAAAACTCATTGGACTGATGCAGCTTGTGTTGGTACTTCAACGCCTAAAAAACTTCTTCTTAACGGAATTAAACCTTTGAGCGTTAAAGCCAAAGGTCACGGAAAAAGACAACGTTGCGGAACCAATAAATTTGGGTTCCCAATTCGTCATGCTCCGCGAAAGAAATTCTTCATGGGTTTCCAAACTGGAGACTTGGTTGAAGCTAATGTTTTAACTGGAAAGTATGCAGGAGCCTACAGGGGTCGAATAGCGATTCGATTCAAACCAAGCTTCAAGTTAACCACAGGAAGTCAAAAATTCGACGTGCATCCAAAATATCTGAAAACAATTCATAGAGCTGACGGATATGAATATGCATTCTAAACACAAGGATTCGCTGTCACTCAATTTATTTGTTGGCGGCAATTCCCCAGACGCTGACCTTTCAGGTACAGGCGTCCGCCCCCTTGCCGCATTTAAGGTGGCGTACTCATAACCGCTCCTAAATAATTTTTCATGGATACTATTGTAACTTGTAGTATTTAAGGACTGTTTAAACCGGACGCCTGGGGGTCAGTCTCTGTCTATTACTCAGAATTAGGTCTTGGATTATATGTGCGATCGCGAGTGTCGTTACATTTATTAACCAACGTCACCTGTCCCCAATCCTGATAATTTCTTGACAACAAGACACCTATAGTATCCTGATTTCGGGTCAGGCGTCCAGAATAGTGAAGAGAAAACGGATGGAAGAGTAATCGCAATCCTCACATCGATCTAGCAATTTGTAGGAAAAAATGAATAAACGACTATTGAGTGTCAGCCTCCTGTTCCCTATTTTACTGCTTGAGGCAGGTCACAGTTCAGCGCATTCTGGAAGCACAGCAAATCAAGCATTCGTATTTTCCAGACTTAGCCCGAGAACGTCTCAGGTTACACTCGATAGGCAAGAGTCTCCCCCATTTTTCCTGGTTGCTAGGAAAGAAAAACCCAAAACCTGTCGGTGGGCGGGTTATTGTGACGACGAGGATAACCAGGATAATGCGACAAGTGCGATCGCGTGGCGAGATGCCGTATCTTTCAACGACAATAGAATCAGGACGATGAGGACTTATGGGACTAGATCTACCGAGATTTTATAAAGCGTGCAATCCAAGCAAGCCCTTAACCGTAGGGGAAGTTGAAGATCAGCAGTATTATATTGATTTTTCCCCGGTGAGAGGGAATCGAATTATTCAGTCATTGCAACGCACCATTGCCTTAATTTCACCCGATGAACCCACTTGCCAACTGTTTACAGGTCATATTGGCTGCGGGAAGTCCACCGAATTGCTACGACTCAAAGCCGAGTTAGAAAAGCAGGGCTACTATGTAGTTTACTTTGAGTCTTCCCAAGACTTAGATATGGCGGATGTCGATATTACGGATATTCTCCTCAGTGTAGCGGGTCGGGTCAGTGAAAGTTTAGAAGGGATTACAATTAAACTGAAACCCGGTTATTTTGCCAATTTGTTTAGTGAGATTGCCGACTTTCTGCAAACGCCGATTGAACTAAATGCCGAAGCAGAACTATCGGTTGGCATTGGTAAAATTACCGCCAAAACCAAAGAAAGTCCCAAACTCCGTCGCCGCTTACGGGAATATCTAGAACCCCGCACCAGTGGTATTTTAGAATCAATTAACACCGAACTATTAGGACGGGCAACCACGGAACTGCGGCGACGGGGAAAAGCTGGACTGGTGGTGATTGTCGATAATTTGGATCGGGTAGATAATCGTCCGCTTCCCTCGGAACGCTTACAACCTGAATACTTATTTATTGACCGAGGTGACCAATTACGGAAACTGAATTGTCATGTCGTTTATACCCTTCCGTTATCATTAACCTTTTCCAATGATGTGGAAATTCTGAAAAATCGGTTAGGGGGTGGATTACCGCCGACAATTTTACCCATGGTTCCTGTGCGCGAACGGGATGGATCAGAATGTAAAGAAGGGATGGATTTGTTGCGGCAAATGGTCTTAGTGAGAGCATTTCCGCACTATACTCCAGCACAACGATTCGCCTTACTTTCCGAAGTCTTTGATAATACTGAAACCTTAGATCGTCTCTGTCAAATCAGCGGTGGGCATCTGCGGAACTTACTGGGACTTCTATTTGGCTGTTTGCGACAAATGGACCCGCCGATTTCGCGGGATTGTCTAGAAGGCGTAATTCGCGAAAGTCGGGATTACCTCACCTCATCCATTGATGATGAGGAGTGGGAGTTACTGTTTCAGGTGGTACAACAACAGACAGTGAAAGGAGACGTGGAATACACCACTCTGCTGCGTAGCATGTTCGTCTATGAATACCGCGATCGCTATGGGAATTGGTTTTCCATCAATCCAGCGCTAGAAGAGACACAGAAGTTTCAAGACTGGTTGAGAGAAAACACCTAAAATGGCTGTTGCTGTAATCCTGGTTAACAGTAATTGTAGGGGCGGGTTTAGGGATTCAATGATTAGACAACACCGCAAATAATACAACAAAACCCGCCCTATCCCCACCACCAGATAACAAAATCTACCCTAATATTCCACGCGATCGCACGCCAATCCTCCCCATCCTGTAGGGGCGGGTTTAGGAATTCAATGATGATACACACCGCAAACAAAACAACGAAACCCGCCCTATCCCCACCACCAAACCACGAAATCTATCCTAATATTCCACGCGATCGCACGCCAATCCTCCCCATCCTGTAGGGGCGGGTTTAGGGATTCAATCATCAGACAACACCCCCAACAATACAACAAAACCCGCCCTATCCCCACCACCAAACCACGAAATCTATCCTAATATTCCACGCGATCGCACGCCAATCCTCCCCATCCTGTAGGGGCGGGTTTAGGAATTCAATGATGATACACACCGCAAACAAAACAACAAAACCCGCCCTATCCCCACCACCAGATAACGAAATCCCGCCTAATATTCCACGCGATCGCACTAATCTTTCACGCGATCGCACACCAATCATCTACCCCATCCTGTAGGGGCGGGTTTAGGAATTCAATGATGATACACACCGCAAACAAAACAACGAAACCCGCCCTTCTCCACCACCAGATAACGAAATCTATCCTAATCTTTCACGCGATCGCACGCCAATCACCTACCCCATCATGTAGGGGCGGGTTTAGGGATTCAATCATGAGACAACACCGCAAACAAAACAACGAAACCCGCCCTTCCCCACCGCCAAACCACGAAATATTCCACGCGATCGCATCCATTAATCGAATGTTATTGGTGGCGCAGGGCGGGTTTTGTATGAATGTTATTGGTTTTCCTGTCAATTTTGTGCCTAAACCCGCCCCTACAGATTAATCGAATCTTATTGGTGGCGCAGGGCGGGTTTTGTATAAAGGTTATTGGTTTTCCTGTCAATTTTGTGCCTAAACCCGCCCCTACAGATTAATCGAATCTTATTGGTGACGCAGGGCGGGTTTTGTATGAATGTTATTGGTTTTCCTGTCAATTTTGTGCCTAAACCCGCCCCTACAGATTAATCGAATCTTATTGGTGATGCAGGGCGGGTTTTGTATGAATGTTATTGGTTTTTCCTTCAATTTTGTGCCTAAACCCGCCCCTACAGATTAATCGAATCTTATTGGTGATGCAGGGCGGGTTTTGTATGAAGGTTATTGGTTTTTCCTTCAATTTTGTGCCTAAACCCGCCCCTACAGATTAATCGAATCTTATTGGTGGCGCAGGGCGGGTTTTGTATAAAGGTTATTGGTTTTTCCTTCAATTTTGTGCCTAAACCCGCCCCTACAGATTAATCGAATCTTATTGGTGGCGCAGGGCGGGTTTTGTATAAAGGTTATTGGTTTTCCTGTCAATTTTGTGCCTAAACCCGCCCCTACAGATTAATCGAATCTTATTGGTGGCGCAGGGCGGGTTTTGTATAAAGGTTATTGGTTTTCCTGTCAATTTTGTGCCTAAACCCGCCCCTACAGATTAATCGAATCTTATTGGTGACGCAGGGCGGGTTTTGTATAAAGGTTATTGGTTTTCCTGTCAATTTTGTGCCTAAACCCGCCCCTACATTAGATTTATCTTCGATTTGTATGCAAGGCTAAATTTTTAATGGTTCCATCCCATTCTTTAGAACCACTAGGATGCAATTCGTCTTCTTCCCAGGCTATGGGATTATTCACAATATATTCACGAATTGCGGTTAATGATTGTTCATTGCGGATAATATGTTCATAATAGCCACGTTGCCACACGGGGACACCCCTCTGGCGACGATTTTTATTAATGCGGCGTGCAGAAAAGGTTTTGAATCCCCGGATAATCTCTGGCAAGCCATGGTATTTTTGATCAGTAGTATCCGCTGTCAATATCAGAATGCCATGGAGATGATTGGGCATGATCACAAATTCATCTAATTTTAAATTAGGATGATAGTGAAGCAAATTTTGCCAATGTAAATAGACAAATTTGCCGGAATCGCTTAACTGCATTTGACTATCGATGATTTCACCTAACAGGGTTTGGCGTTGGCAAGTACAAATGGTAATAAAATAAAATCCCGGTTGTGTATAATCATAATCTTTAAGGCGGATTGAACGTCGATGATGTTGATCCAGATTGTATTTCATGATCAGATCGCACGAGGTTTTCCTTTGACAAAATGTGTAGGGGCGGGTTTAGAAATTTAATGATCAGACACACCTCCAACAATACAACAAAACCCGCCCTTCCCCACCACCAAACCACGAAATCTATCCTAATATTCCACGCGATCGCACGCCAATCATCTACCCCATCATGTAGGGGCGGGTTTAGGAATTCAATCATCACACACACCGCAAACAAAACAACGAAACCCGCCCTATCCCCACCACCAGATCGCGAAATCTATCCTAATTTTCAGGCGATCGCACGCCAATCATCTACCCCATCATGTAGGGGCGGGTTTAGGAATTCAATCATCACACACACCGCAAACAAAACAACGAAACCCGCCCTATCCCCACCACCAGATCGCGAAATCTATCCTAATTTTCAGGCGATCGCACACCAATCATCTACCCCATCATGTAGGGGCGGGTTTAGGGATTCAATCATCACACACACCGCAAACAAAACAACGAAACCCGCCCTATCCCCACCACCAGATCGCGAAATCTATCCTAATTTTCAGGCGATCGCACACCAATCATCTACCCCATCATGTAGGGGCGGGTTTAGGGATTCAATCATCACACACACCGCAAACAAAACAACGAAACCCGCCCTATCCCCACCACCAGATAACAAAATCTATCCTAATTTTCAGGCGATCGCACGCCAATCCTCCCCATCCTGTAGGGGCGGGTTTAGGAATTCAATGATGATACACACCGCAAACAAAACAACAAAACCCGCCCTATCCCCACCGCCAAACCACGAAATCTATCCTAATTTTCAGGCGATCGCACACCAATCATCTACCCCATCATGTAGGGGCGGGTTTAGGAATTCAATCATCACACACACCGCAAACAAAACAACGAAACCCGCCCTTCCCCACCACCAAACCACGAAACCTATCCTAATATTCCACGCGATCGCATCCATTAATCGAATGTTATTGGTGACGCAAAGCGGGTTTTGTATGAATGTTATTGGTTTTCCCGTCAATTTTGTCCCTCAACCCGCCCCTATATGTTCATTTATTTAAAAATTCCACCTTTCTCTATAAATTCTGGGATAATTAAACGATGCCATTCTAGTTTGATCAACTCCGTATTACCAAATTTCTGACCCAATACATCCACCGAACTGGTATTTTCCGTGATGATGCTAACCAGAATTCGGATTGAACCGATGTGACTACAAATCAAAATATTATTCACCTCACTCATTTGCGTAAACCGCGCCAGATCAATCAAAAACGAGAAAATTCGTTGGGATAATTGGGCATAACTTTCGCCATTTTCGGGGGCATAGTTTAAATTACCAGCCGCATATTCGGGAATAAATCGGAGTTTGCCACCTTCTAATATGCCCAAATTCCGTTCATTTAGTCGCTTATCTTTGTGGATACTGCCCACGCTAATATTGCCGCTAGTTATAGCAAGATCTAACGTTTTATAGGCGCGTTTTAATCCAGAGGCAAAGGCTAAACTGTACTCTGGATCAAGTTGAGTTCCTAAGACTCTGGCTTGGGCTTCACCTTCAGGCGTTAAGTCTACATCTTGAGAACCCGCAATTCGCTTTTCGGCATTGACGGTGCTTTGAGCATGACGGAAGATGTGTAATGTTACCGGAGTTGCTAAAATCAAGGGGTGCTTGAGGTGTTGGCGGATGTCTTGCCAACTGAGAATTTTGTCATTTGTCATGCGTTACTTGTCCTTTGAGGCAATCGGGAACAGGGAACGGGGAACACCTCATTTTAATGTATATCAATCAGTTTAGCTGATCAGCGTCATACTACTCTTGACCATTTAAGTTAACGTCTTACACAAAATTAATACAGTATAAGATACTCGATTCGACGACGAATTATGCGAGACATCATCAAAAAAATCCGCCCATTTTCTTTGAAAACGGTTTTCATTGTTCCCTTCGTTTTACAAATTGTTACCGCTGTGGGATTAGTTGGATATTTGTCCTATCGCAGTGGGCAAAAAGCTGTTGAAGATCTGGCAAACCAATTACTTCGAGAAACCGCCGAACGAGTCAGCGATCGCATCAACAGTTATTTTGCCCAATCTCGTCAATTTATTGCTCTGAATCAATTGGCGGTTGAACAAGGGGATTTAGATCTAACCGATGTTGATCAAGTTTACAGGCGACTCTGGCGGCAAATGCAGGTCTCTAACGCTCCGACTGCACTGGGCTATACGAGTCCCACAGGATTGCATATTGGGGTGGGACAGGATAAATTAGGTCTAATTTCTCCTCCAGGTTCTTATATTAAATCTGAGTTAAAAGGGACTGCCCCAGGAACGCGAATCTATTCCCTACTTGATGAAGCGGGTCAAGAGATTAAAACGCTTCAAACGCTGCCCAACTGGGACCCCCGAAAACGCTCCTGGTATCAAGAAACCCTTCATAAAAACGCCCAGATTTGGACAGAAATTTATCCGTATGTCGGGCTACCTGTTGCTGGAATAGATCTATCTACTCCCGTTTCTCGAAACAGCGTTTTTAAAGGCATATTAAATTCTGTTTTTATGCTTGATCACATTAGTTCGTTCCTGGAAGAATTAGACATTTCTACCTCTGGACAGGTATTTATTATAGAACGTTCTGGAAATTTAGTCGCCACCTCAACGCAAGAACAGGCTTTTGTCAAAAATATTCAGGGCAAACAACTAATCCGACTCAAAGCTACTGAAAGCCGTGATCAGTTAACGCGGACGACGATGCAAGCTTTACTCAATCAAGACGATAATCTGGCATCAATTCAACACGCAAATTTTACCTTTTTCGGTGATAATTCTATCCCAACCTTATCCCAACGCCATTTTGTTCACGTTGAACCCTATCAAGATGACTATGGCTTGGATTGGTTGATTGTCTCTGTTGTGCCAGAGTCGGACTTTATGACGCAAATTTATGCGAATATTCGCACGACAATTATCCTTTGTATCGCCACTCTCATTATTGCCACAGGATTGGGTATTATCACTGCCCGTTGGGTGACTCAACCGCTACTTAAATTAAACCAATCTGCCAAAAAACTTGCTCAAGGAGAATGGGAACAATCGGTTGTGATTCAGCGCCACGATGAAGTCGGAGAATTGGCGAACTCCTTTGTTCAGATGGCAAGTCAACTACAAGCCTCGTTTACTGAACTTCAGACTCTAAATACAGCATTAACTGAGAGTGAAAGCCGCCTGAATCAAATTCTAGAAGCGATTCCGGTTGGTATATCCGTTCATGATGTTAGCGGACAAATTATCTACGCAAACCAGACATCAAAGCAACTCTTGGGGATCGACACTTTACCGGAAGCGACAACCACCGACTTATCGGGAACCTTTCATGTTTATCAGGCGGAAAGCGAAGAATTGTATCCTGTCGAACAAATGCCTCTGGTTCGGGCATTTCAGGGTGAAAAAGTGAAGGTTGATGATATGGAAATTCGCTTACCCGATCGCAGGATTCCCCTGGAAGTCTATGGCACCCCAATCAGGAATGAAACCGGAACCATTGTCGCCGCGATCGCCACATTTTCCGATATCACGGAACGTAAGCAAACGGAGCAGATTTTAGCCGACTATAACCAGACTTTAGCGACTCAAGTTCGCGAACGAACAGTAGAACTCAATGAAGCCCAACGACTTGCTCATTTGGGCAATTGGTCATTCGATGTAAATAGTAAAAAAATTAGTTGGTCGGATGAAGTTTTCCGAATTTGTGGACGTGATCCGAGTCAGAGTGAACCCAGCTACGAACAGCTTTTGCAACAAATCCATCGTGATGATGTTGCCCAGTTTCAGCATGATATTGAACAAGCCATGACGGAAGGAAAATCCTACGAACATGAACAGCGAATTGTCCGGAGTGATGGTTCAATTCGGTATGTTTTGGCAAAGGGAGAAGCCATATTGAATTCATCCGGACAGGTGGTTCAACTGTTTGGCACGGTACAGGATATTAGCGAACGTAAATTGATCGAGGAACAGTTACGGGAGAGTGAAGAAAAATTCCGCCAACTGGCAGAAAATATCCAAGATGTTTTCTTTATTCTCTCCTACACCGGAGAAATACTTTATATTAACCCTGTTTATGAACAAATTTGGCAGAGAACTTGCCAAAGTTTGTATGATAATCCTCGTTCTTGGTTAGACTCGGTTTTCCCAGAGGACTATCCGTCAACGGTTGCTGCGATGGAACGACAATTACAGGATTCTACTGACTTTGATCAAGTCTATCGGATTACTCGACCCAATGGAGAAATCCGGTGGATTCGCGCCCGTTCGTTCCCGGTTCCTCATCAAAAGACTTACCGCTTTGTCGGGATTGCTGAAGATATTACCGATCGCAAACAAATCGAACTGGCGTTAACAGAAGCCAAAGACGCGGCTGAAACAGCTAATCGGGCGAAAAGTACGTTCCTGGCGAATATGAGTCACGAATTGCGAACCCCCTTGAACGCGATTATGGGGTTTACTCAACTGATGCAGCGCAGCAGTACGTTTCCGGCTGACTATCAAGAGAATCTTCAGATTATTTATCGCAGTAGCGAACACTTACTGACGCTGATTAACCAGGTGTTAGATTTATCCAAAATTGAAGCCGGACGGATCACCCTCAATCAGACCGTTTTTGACCTGTATGCCTTGCTGCGTGATGTAGAAAATCTGTTCCAAATTAAGGCAAGGGACAAGGGATTACAGTTACTGTTTGATTACTCCGATCAAGTGCCTCAATATGTACAAACAGATGCGGTGAAACTGCGCCAGGTGTTGATTAATTTACTCTCGAATGCCTTTAAATTTACTCAGGAAGGCGGGATATCGGTGAAAGTCTCACGGGGTATCGATGTCGGGGAAACTCCTACCGCTAATAAACCTGAGGAGATCACCCTCCAGTTTGAAATTGAAGATACAGGCGCGGGAATGGCTGCGGAGGAATTAGAGAGTATTTTTGATGCATTTATTCAAAGTAAAACGGGGAAACAGCATCAGGAAGGAACAGGATTAGGGTTATCGATTAGCCGTAAATTTGTCCAACTCATGGGCGGTGATCTGACAGTGGCGTCTCAAGTAGACCAGGGTACTGTTTTTAGGTTTGAGATTAGGGTTAAATTAGCCGATGCCAGCCAAGTTCCTAGCCAACAACTGAAACGACGTATTATTGCTTTAGAATCGAACCAACCCTGTTATCGAATTCTAATTGTTGACGATCAGATCGATAACCGCCAACTGCTGATCCAACTCCTCAATCCCCTGGGATTTCTTCTCCAAGAAGCGACAAATGGCAAAGACGCGATCGCGATTTGGCAGAATTGGCAACCTCATCTCATCTTTATGGATATGCGGATGCCGATTATGGATGGGTATGAAGCCACCCAACAGATTAAAGCCACCACTCAAGGGCAAGCCACGGCGATTATTGCCGTCACCGCTAGCAGTCTCGACTCCCAGAAAGCCGTTATCCTCTCCATGGGGTGTGATGGATTTATCAGCAAACCCTTCCGGGATGGGGAGATTTTTGACGCGATTCACCAGCATCTGGGTGTGAACTATGTTTATGAAGAGACAACGACACCAACTCCACCCAACCCAACCCCAGCCCATTCCTTAACCCCAGACTCTCTAGCTGTCTTACCCGCCGATTGGTTACAGGCTTTTCGTCAAGCGACAATATTGGGTGATATTGAGTTGATGCTGAGTCTGATTGAGCAAATTCGCACCTCTCACGAGTCCCTTGCTAACGCCTTGGCTGAGTTAACCAATCAATTCGAGTTGGAGGAACTATTAACCTTAATCGGTTTGTAGTCAGGGAACCTCAGCTATAAACTCCGTTGGGTTGAGCGAAGTCGCCGTTGGGTTGAGCGAAGTCGCCGTTGGGTTGAGCGAAGTCGCCGTTGGGTTGAGCGAAGTCGCCGTTGGGTTGAGCGAAGTCGCCGTTGGGTTGAGCGAAGTCGCCGTTGGGTTGAGCGAAGTCGCCGTTGGGTTGAGCGAAGTCGCCGTTGGGTTGAGCGAAGTCGAAACCCAACCAATCCCAATGTAGGGGCGCATGGCGTGCGCCCATAAAATCGGTGAGCCAGTAGGGTGGGCATTGCCCACCAGCCATAAATCAGTACCCTAGCGGATTGAATCTTTTCAACCTTCCCGATTTACAGAATTTTAATACAACGAGCAGTTTTGTAAAGATTTTGTAAAGATTTTGGTCAAGTTTCTGAGATATCTACTGTATAGTTGAGTCTGACTGCCGATTTAGTTACTATAGTTTAAAGCAATTAAACCTCCGGGTCAAAACGCTGACGTCATGAGTAATGTGACGGAACCTCAGAAATTCAGTCTCTGATACTCTTCCTCTTGAATCGGGAAAAGATCAAGGCTATTTTTTTTAACAAAAGTAATTTATTGCTTTTGAAACAGTGATTTAGTCCAATAACCCTAAAGTTAATCAATGCTAAAAACATTGCTTTATACTTCCCAAATTTCAGCTAGCCTAAACCACAGTTTAAAAGAAACTATTTTAATCGTTGATGACTCTCCTGACAGCTTAAGTTTCTTACGAAAACTTTTAGCTGAACAAGGATATACCGTCAGAGTATCCCTCAATGGGCGACAGGCACTTCAGTCTGTTGACCTGATGCCGCCTGATTTAATTTTACTCGATATTTTAATGCCCGACATAGATGGGTATCAAGTCTGTCAACAGTTAAAAGCTAATCCGGAAACCCAAGCCATTCCGATCATTTTTATCAGCGCCCGAAAAGAAACATTTGATAAAGTCAAAGCCTTTGAAATCGGCGCAGCTGACTACATTAGTAAACCGATTGCAACCCAAGAAGTTTTAGTCCGAATCGAGCATCAGTTACACATCTTACGATTACAACGGCAACTGAAGCAAGAAAATGCCCGGTTAAGCCAGGAAATCCAAGACCGCCAAAACACTGAAGCCAAACTGCGTATAAGTGAAGCGTCTCTGCTGCAAGCCCAAAGAATTGCCCAAATCGGGAGTTGGGAATTTGATGTCCGCACTCGCCATGTTACTTGCTCAAGAGAAAAATATTGCATCTTTGGACTTGATCCCAATTCGTCAGTGATTACCTACGAGGATATTATCCAACGCATTCATCCGGATGATCAACCCCTATTTGAAGAAACCGTCCAGGATGCGATCGCCTCAGGACAACCTTACAATATCGAGTTTCGAGTTATCCGCCCCAATGGGCAAATTCGCTATCTTGAATCTAGAGGAGAAGCACTTCTCAATGATCAAGGTCAAGTGATTCAACTCTTCGGTATTTCCGTGGATATGACCGAACGCAAACGGCGACAACAAGCTTTGCGATTAATCGTAGAAGGAACCGCCGCCACAACGGGTGATACCTTTATGAGTTCCTGTGCGCGTTATTTAGCACAAGTTCTCCAAGTTCGTTACGCCTTAATTGCGACATTTGCCAATCCTGCGGGTACGCGAGTTCGCACATTATCCTATTGGACAGGTGAAAATTGGCATGAAAACATTGAGTATGATTTGAAAAATACCCCCTGTGAAGATATGTTGCTGGGTAAGACTTGCCACTATCCTAAAAACTTGCAACAACTGTTTCCTAAGGATCGCATTTTACAAGAAATTAATGCTCACAGTTACTTTGGCAGTCCGTTGAAAGACTCTGACGGCAATGTCATCGGTTTTCTAGCCGTGTTAGACGAGAAACCAATGCCGTTAACCGTTGAAAAACGGATGATTTTACAAATATTTATCGCCCGTGCTGGGGTAGAACTGGAACACCTGCAAGCTGAAGCAGAATTGCAACAATCGGAAGCACGAGAACGGCAAAAAGCACGAGAATTGAAACTGACGCTATCGGAATTACAACAAACGCAATCTCAACTGATTCAATCCAAAAAAATGTCCAGCTTGGGTCAGATGATTGCTGGAGTTGCCCACGAAATTAACAATCCAGCCACATTCATTGCTGGAAATATTCCCATCGCTCACCAATATTTTAATGACTTAATCAAATTAATCAAACTTTACCAGGAGGTTTACCCGCATCATCATTCCGAGATTCAAGCTTGTATTGAAGACATTGAATTAGAGTTTTTACAAGCGGATATACCGAAAATAATGAACTCAATGAATGTCGGTGTGAATCGAATTCATCAGATTGTCATGTCACTGCGGCGATTTTCTGGGCTAGATGAAGCCAAACAGAAAGTAGTGAATATTCATGAGGGGATTGATACAACGCTGGTTTTGATGGAACACCGATTGCGTGCAACCAATATTAAAGTGATTAAAGAGTATAGTCAAATTCCCTTGCTTACCTGTTACGCCAGTCAATTAAATCAAGTCGTTATGATGTTGATTGAAAATGCGATTGATGCGTTACAAACCGATAGCAAATTTCACAATTTAAAATTAAGATTGGTTCCCACAATTACAGTTAGCACCGAACTCAGGCAAAGTAAGACGAAAGCAGGGGAAGCAGGGGAAACAGGGGAAACAGAGGAAGCAGGGGAAGCAGGGGAAGCAGGGGAAACAGGGGAAGCAGGGGAAGCAGGGGAAGCAGGGGAAGCAGGGGGAGAAAAAATTAAACTTAGAGCTTATCCGAGCAGTATTGAGAGTCAAGGGTTTTCAAGTGCTATTCCTGCTGCCCCGCAGGTTGTCGTGATTCGGATTTCTGATAATGGAATCGGTATGAGTGAGGAGATACAAGAAAAAATATTTGACCCGTTTTTTACGACTAAACCTGTGGGAAGTGGTACAGGTTTGGGGTTAGCGATTAGCCACCAGATTATCGTGGACAAACATAAGGGTAATATTCTGTGTTTTTCTGTACCAGGTCAAGGAACCGACTTTATCTTAGAAATTCCCTTAACTTGAAGCAAGAGGAGGCGATTGAAATCGCTGCTACACAAACAAAGTCCGCCTGCGCGGACTGGTTTATAACGGGGGTAGCTAACCCGGATTTGGTATAAATTGTTCCTATCTGTTTGAGTTTTAGATTGGATTGCACTAAAGCTAGATCAGGGTACGATAGTATCGTACCCCTACCGAATCAATTATCCCTCAGCTGTGGTAGGGGTAAGGATTGCCGTGTCCTATTAAGCTGTTTGGCATTTAAACCTTAATATCAATAACGGCGAAAGCCTTGTAGTGCGTTTAGCGAAGCCATGCCGCAGGCTTTGCATCTTGCTCGCTACTAATACCCAATTTAAATGCATGACAGCTTATCCCTTTTACCAAGAATCAAACCAGTTTTCTACTTCCAGACCATCAAAATCTTGAAAATCCGAAACATTATTTGTCACTAAAACCAAATCGTTAGTCAACGCAATAGATGCTATTTGACCATCACCAAAAGCAGGGGTTTTACCTACCTTAGATAACCTCGCTCTTTCCTGTGCGTGATATTGTGCCGCTTTTAAGTCATAATCAAATAAAGGTAGTCTTGCTAAAATAACATTATTTATATAATCTTCTAAATCTTGTCGTTTTTGAGACACAGGAAGTCGAAAACACCCATATAGTAACTCATGGATAACCACAGTAGCTGTTGCTATTTCCCGTTGATATAACCTGAGCTTTTGCATTACATTAGGATTGGGTCGGGGTCGTTTAGCCTCAGACAGAACATTTGTATCTAATAAATATTTTAGGCTCACAAATTCACCTCTCGTCCCGGTAACTTATCCCGTAAATTTTCAAACGTATCATCATCAAGACTTTCTAGATCTACCCTTTGCCTAAAATCCTGTAACGCCGACCAAAAATCCTTAACCTCTTTAATTTCTACTAAAACCTCTTGGTTATCTGGAAAATCCACATCCTCTAATAACTCAATGGTTTTTCCTCTTTTAATCCCTTTAACAAACATAACTTTACCTCATGACAAATTTACTAATGATAAACTCTCTTCTGATGCCACTCAGAAGGAGAGGGGGTCATAGGAGCGATCGCGCGATCGCACAGTTATTCTTCGGTTTCTGGTGATTTTAAGTATAAGGGGGATGAGACAGAGGGGTTGACATCTGGAGAAGATTCTGGAATAATTTTATCCCAAAATCCTGTTCCTCCAAGACTGGCAGATACCACGCCAGCGACGATGCCAACTACCCCTAAAATCCCAACAACCATCGCCCAACGGGGTTTTTTGCCTAATCCAGAAATCACACCCTCTCGCTGTAGTCCCAACAATTTCAACCAATCCAGCACCGACTTGGGGCGTGCTTCGGGTTCGAGTTTCATTCCCGCCAAAATCGCTTTATTAACACGCTGAGAAATTTGAGAATTAATCTGTTTTGGCGGAATTAAATCCGCCTTACCCTTTTGGCGATCGCTAGAGGTGGGGGGTAGCTTCCCGGTTAAAAGTACATACAGCGTTGCAGCCAGAGAATAGACATCTGTAAACGTTCCGCGCGATCGCGTCTTCGACTTGAGTTCAATCGGGGCAAAAACTTCATCTTGCCATCCCAAAGTTAAGGGATACTCAAATTTCCCGCCCAGGTCAAAATCAATCAGTACCGCCTGATATTGACCCGCCCTCACCATAATATTGGCAGGTTTTACATTCTGATGCAGCAATCCCTGCTGATGGGCGGCGATCAGCGCTTCCCCCATCTGCTGGATATAACTCAACGCTTCCTTTTCGGGTAACACTCGTTGAGACAGGTTCCCTAGACTCTTTCCCCGAATGTACTCCATCGCCAGACAAAAAAACTGTCCTTCAACGAATGTCTTGTACACCTTGATGACATGAGGATGCTGACAGCCTTCTAGCCGCCGCGCCTCATTGACAAACTTACATTTGAGACTTTCTCGACGTAAAGGAGTTAGCTTTTTGAGTCGATCCTCATTCAGCGTTTTGATGACCAGTTCGTTTCCTTGTGCGTCTGTCGCTAGGTAGGTAATACTGAAACCCGCCTTGCCTAATGTTTTCTCAATGGTGTATTGACCATTGTGTAGTTTCTGCCCTATTGTCCACGCCATCGCCTGTGCATTTAAACCCTTTGTTCCTATTTTGGCAGATTTGTCATTCGTTATTTGTCATTCGTCATTTGTCATAAGCTGTCATGCATTTAAATTGGGAATGGGTAGCGAGCAAGATGCAAAGCCTTCGGCATGGCTTCGCTTAACGCACTACAAGGATTTTGCCATTCTTGACATTAAGGTTTAAATGCCGAACAGCTTACTCGCTTCGCGAGAAGCAAGCTATGTCATTTGTCATTCGTTTCCCCCAGCTCCCCCCGCTTCCCCAGCTCCCCCTGCTCCTCCTGCTTCCATCTCCCATCCCTACTGCACCAAGGGAATCGCCACGATAAACTGGGTTCCCTTTCCCTCCTGGGAGATACAGCGGATTTGACCCTGATGCTTTTCCACGACGATATTATGGGCGATGGATAACCCTAACCCTGTCCCCTTCCCCGTGGGTTTGGTGGTAAAGAAGGGATCAAATAAGTGATCCTGAGTCGCTTTTGGCATTCCGGGTCCATTATCAGCAATGGTAATCACCGCCCACGGCGTCTGAGAAGCGCGATCGCACTCTGAAAGTATCCCCTGCTTCTGCCAATATTCTCCGCTTTGTACGGCTGTAGAAATCGTAATTTGTCGCGGTTCAGGCTGATTGTCAAAGGCGTCAATCGCATTGGCAATCAGATTCATAAACACTTGATTAAGCTGACTACCATAACACATCACAGGCGGCAGATCCCCATAATTTTTAATCACCTGAATTTCTGGGCGTTCAGCTTTAGCTTTTAATCGATTGTGCAGAATCAATAAGGTACTGTCTAACCCTTGATGAATATCAACCGATTGCATCTGCTGCTCATCCAGACGCGAGAAGTTCCGCAACGACAGTACAATATCTCGGATGCGGTTGGCTCCGATTTGCATGGACGACACCATTTTGGGTAAATCTTCAACAATAAACTCAATATCCTCTTCCTCGATAACGGCTTCAATCTCAGGTATTTCCACGGGACAATGTTTCTGATAAAGCGCCAAAACCTGTAACACACTATTAACATACTCACGAGTATGAACCAGATTGCCGTAAATAAAATTGACCGGATTATTAATTTCGTGGGCAATTCCAGCCAGCAGTTGACCCACGCTGGACATTTTTTCGCTTTGAATCAGTTGACTCTGGGTTTGTTTCAGCTTCTCCAATGCCTCTTCGAGTTGTTGGGCTTGTTGTCGCGCCTTCAGTTCCGATTGTTGCAAGGCTTGTTCTACCTGCTTGCGCTCGGTGATATCAAAGCGAATGGCTAAATATTGGTAGATTTCTCCCTGTTCATTTAAAAAAGGAACAACGGTAGTATCCACCCAATAATAGGTTCCGTCTTTAGCTTTATTTTTGATTTCGCCTTTCCAGACTTTACCCGATGCGATCGTCGTCCAGAATTCTTTAAAAAATGCTGGCGGATGATAACCCGACTTGATCAGGCGATGGGTTTTGCCAATTAACTCTTCTCGACGATATTGTGATATTTCGCAAAATTTATCATTGACATAGTGAATCACGCCCTGTTTATCGGTAAGCGCCACAATTGCGGCTCGATCTAAGGCAAATTCTAAATCAGATAATTCTTTAAGCGTTCGCTCCAAATTCCTATTCACAAAGTTTTGCTGCCCAATCCCTAGATTCGCTAAAGTCTCTATACCTACAGCGTCTTTGAATCCTGTATTCATTCGTCCATTGGTTTGATAATTATAGGAACTCTCTTGCTGATGAAGCTTTTTTGCTGTCATTTTAGGTTTCCCTTTACTTAAGTAAATATATTTAGATTTACGGATTAACCACCGCTTTGAGGATATTTTATGTGTTTTCCAATCAGTAAGATGTGATTTACTTCACTAATTGGCGGTATTTATCGTAAAAAAAATCGAGTAAATTTGAGTTTTGTATCAAAAAGTATGAGATTTATTACAAACCGTTTTCAAACTTAATCTTTCCTTAAAAGTTAATCAATGTTCCGGATTGCTGATTCATCGTTCAAGCTCTAATTTAATTTTTTCTCCCCCCGCTTCCTCGCTCCCCCCGCTTCCCCAGCTTCCAGACGCGCCATGGCACGTCTCTACATGGCTTCCCCAGCTCCCCCAGCTCCCCCAACTCCCCGGCGTCTTGGCTATTTGACTTGGCACGAAACTCTGGATTAGGCGCGTATCCTGGTAAAATTTGTAGAAAGGCAGACACTATTGCATCATGCCTATAGCATCGGATTGATGGATTAGGTCAATTCTGTCCCACATTGCTGCAATTGATAATTGAGCAATAATACTTACTGTCTGTTTTGAGAAGAGGAGAACTACTTTGAAGAAAATTCTGTCCATCATTTTACTCGCCGTCGCCGTGTTTGGTTTGGCATTCAGCCGTCCGGCTCTCGCTGCTGACACCGCAAAGGGTGCTAAAATTTTTAGTGCTAACTGTGCCGCTTGCCATATAGGGGGCAACAACATTGTTATGGCACAGAAAACCCTGAAAAAGGATGCCTTGGAGAAGTATGGTATGGACTCCATCGAGAAAATTGTCTACCAAGCCAAAAATGGCAAAGGGGCTATGCCTGCCTTTATTGGACGCTTAAGCGATTCCGACATTGAAGACGTTGCGGCTTATGTTATAGAGCAAGCTGAAAAGGGCTGGTAATTCAGATCCGTCACACTGTAGAGACGTGCCATGGCACGTCTCTACAGTCTTGTTTGGGGTGGGGTGAACTACCCATCGCTAACCCTATTGGGTATAGCGTGGGCTTCTGACTTCACAGGGGATTGCCGCAGCTTGGACTTATCGCCTCCCCCAAACCCCCACCAACTGTTAATTCTTTGGATCGGGGCGGGTTTATTCAAAAAACCAATCTTCCTTTAACACATCTTCACTCGATGCGGGAGGAGCTTCTGGGAAAAATTGTATGGGTTTATCCATTAAACGCGCTATGACTTTTTTGGCATCCTGATACGTGTTAGGGAAAATTTCGACTAAGTAAGGTTTTAAACTGGGACTATCTGACAATTCATCTCGAATCTGTTGCCGAAATGTAGTGATTTCGGATTTCCACTTATTTTTATTGTATTCTTTTTCTGATTCCCAGTAACGCAGCTTGAGCAAGTGTTCCCAAAGTCGGGTCAAGAGACTTTTAACCGCTCTTCTATTGTTTTTTCCGATGCTTTCCAATTCATCCAATAAATTTTCCCAATCAACATGGGTAAATTCTCTGGAGCGGAGTTGTTGTATCGTTGTCTCTAGCCAGAGGTGATAATCTTGATTGTATAAGGTTGAGGTATTTTGCTCTGTTGATGTTTTCATCAGCTTCTGGCAATTATTGGGAAGGGGCGATATTAGTGGTAGAGACGTAGCCGGCTACGTCTCTACATAAATATTAAACTATAGCGCTGGGCGCGGGCGCAAAGCTTTGCGCCCCTACCTCCCCTACGGCTAACCACCAAGAGCGCTGGCACCGCCAACTACTTCCAGAAGTTCTTGAGTAATGGAAGCTTGTCGCGCTTTGTTGTAAGACAGACTAAGGGTGCCAATCAATTCAGTGGCATTATCACTAGCGTTGTTCATCGACGTCATCCGGGCAGCTAATTCGCTAGCGGCTGACTCTTGTAATGCCCGCAGAAGCTGGTTGTTCAAATACAACGGTAGTAAGGCATCCAGAATTTGGACTGGATCTTGTTCAAAGATCATGTCACGGGATAAAGCACGGTTTTCTGTCGTCACTTTTTCCCGTTGTACCTCAAAGTTACCGCCGCGAGTAGTGAGGCGGAAGATTTCATCATCTTGTGCCTCTAATCCTTGGGCGGTTAAGGGTAATAATGTTTGTACCACCGGGCGAGAACTGATTAAGGAGACAAACTTGGTGTAAACCAGTTCAACCCGATCCACTTCTTCCGATAGGAACAAGGAGAGCAATTCATCGGCAATCATTGAGGCTTCAGGTGCCGTGGGAATTTGTTCTAAGCCTGTGTATTTGGCGTCAATTGGCTGCTCCCGGCGCTCAAAGTATTGGATGGCTTTGCGCCCGATTAAGACATATTTGTAGTCAATGCCTTCTTTCTGGAGTTCCTTGGCGCGGTTTTCGGCACGGCGGATCACGTTGTTATTGTAACCGCCACACAAACCGCGATCGCCAGATACGACGAGTATGCCAACAGACTTGACGTCCCGTTGTTTGAGCAAGGGTAAGTCTACGTCTTCAAATTGGAGACGGTTCTGCAACCCATAGAGAACCTGCGCCAATCGATCAGCAAAGGGACGAGTCGATGTCACCTGTTGTTGGGCGCGACGCACCTTGGCGGCTGCCACCAGACGCATCGCTTCGGTAATTTTCTGAGTATTTTTGACGGATTTTATGCGATCGCGAATCGCTTTTAAATTAGGCATAGTCTGTTCATTGTTAATTATTGATTGTCCATGGTTCATGGCGTATTACCGATGAACCATGAACGATGAACCCATTACGCAGAGACTAAGAATGTCTGCTTGTACTCAGCCAGGGCTTCTTTGAGCAGGTTTTCGGCGTCTTCGGTGAGGACTTTCTTATCCTTGATAATCTCACCAAACTGTGGCTTGCTGGTTTTCAAGTAGTCCCGCAGCCCCTTGGTAAAGGCGGTGACTTTCTCTACCTCAATGTCATCTAAGTAGCCATTGATTCCCGCGTATACCAGCGCGACTTGTTCATAGACGGCTAAGGGGGAGTATTGGGGTTGCTTGAGCAGTTCCCGTAACCGTACCCCCCGTGACAATTGGTCTTGAGTGGCTTTGTCTAAGTCTGAGGCAAACTGGGCGAAGGCTTGCAAGTCATCAAACTGTGCCAAGTCCAGTTTCAGTTTACCTGCCACTTTTTTAATGGCTTTGGTTTGAGCGGCAGAACCAACCCGTGATACCGAAATCCCAGGGTTAATCGCCGGACGTAGACCGGAGTTAAATAAGTCAGCCGATAGGAAGATCTGACCGTCAGTGATTGAAATCACGTTGGTGGGAATATAGGCGGATACGTCACCGGCTTGGGTTTCAATAATTGGCAGTGCGGTCATACTGCCGCCACCTAAGTCATCATTCAGTTTGGCTGCCCGTTCTAACAAGCGGGAGTGGAGATAGAATACATCCCCAGGATAGGCTTCCCGACCTGGTGGGCGACGCAGCAGCAGGGACATCTGGCGATAGGCTTGAGCTTGCTTGGACAGGTCATCGTAGATAACCAGCGTCGCTTTGCCCTTATACATAAAGTATTCGGCAATCGAGGCTCCCGTATAGGGTGCCAGATATTGCAGTGTGGCGGGGTCACTGGCGTTAGCGGCAACGATCACGGTGTAATCTAATGCCCCTCTCTCTTCCAGGGCATCGACAACCTGAACCACGGTGGATGCCTTTTGACCCACGGCGACGTAGACACAGATAACGTCTTCTTCTTTCTGGTTGAGAATCGTATCGATCGCGATCGCGGTTTTTCCGGTTTGGCGATCGCCAATAATTAACTCCCGTTGTCCCCGTCCCACGGGAATCATCGCGTCAATCGCGGTAATTCCGGTTTGCAGGGGTTCATAAACAGAACGCCGTGCAATAATACCGGGTGCCGAGGATTCAATCAGACGAGATTCTCCGCTTTGAATCTCTCCCTTGCCATCAATGGGTCGTGCTAAGGCATCGACAACCCGACCAATGAGTGCTTCACCCACGGGAACCTGAGCGATTTTTCCGGTAGCCTTTACAGAACTCCCTTCCTGGATGTCGAGCCCTTCACCCATGAGTACGACACCGACATTATCTTCTTCCAAATTCAGGGCAATGCCCACTGTACCATCTTCAAACTCGACCAGTTCCCCAGCCATGCACTGGTCTAAACCATAGACCCGGGCAATGCCATCACCGACTTGCAGGACGGTACCCACGTTAGAGACTTTGACCTCTTGGTCGTATTGTTCGATTTGCTGACGAATAATGCTGCTAATTTCGTCGGGTCTAATGCTTACCATTCAACTAATCCCTCTACTTTTTTTGTCCTTTGTCCTTTGTCCTACTCGCTCCCGAAAAGAAGCAAGCCACGTCATGTTCAGAAACCATCAACCATGAACCAGGAACGATGACCATTAAGTCGAACGACTCAAGCTCACACCAATACGACGCAGTTGTCCACGCAGACTGGCATCAACCACTTGAGACTCCACTTTAATAATCACACCACCGAGTAAATCGGCGTCAATTTGGGTATCTAGTTCTACATCTTGGGCATTGGTCATGCTGAGAACTTTCTGGCGCACCGCCTGCTTTTGGTCGTCATTGAGTTCAACGGCGGAGACGACTTCAGCTAAAACCGTCTGTTTTAACTCCCGCAAGAGTGCTTGATACTGCTTGCAAATTTCTCCCATAAACAGAATGCGCCGCCGCTCCACGAGAATCTTTAAAAAATTCACCATGTAGGGGTGAATTTGATCACCACTGATTTGTTGTAAGACGGCTTTTTTGTCCTCGGCTTTGATAATCGGATTGTCTAAAAATTGCTGCAATTCCTCTGATTCTTTCAAAGTATCCAGCAAAGCCGCAACGTCTTCACCGAATTTATCCACGAGGTTATGTTCTTGAGCCACAGACATCAACGCTTCTGCATAAGGCTCAACGACCTCAGCACTAAATGAACTTCCTTTCATGATTATCTGGCTCCTACTCGCTCGATGCTGCGGTCAACTAAGGTATGCTGTGCCGATTCGTCTAACTGACTTTTGAGTTGCGACTCGACACGCTCCATTGCTAGGGCGACCACTTGTTGGCGAAGTTGTGCGATCGCACGTTCCCGTTCTGAGTTTAAATCCTGAACGGCTGACGCTTTCATCCGTTCCACATCTTTAGCCGACGCTGCCAAAATTGATTCTCTAGCGACGTTGGCATTTTCTTCTGCCTTTGCCCGAATCTTTTCAGCTTCCGCTTGCGCTTGTGCCAGCTTTTGCTGGGCATCCGCTAAGGCGGCGGCGGCGTCTTTCTTCTGCTTTTCGGCATCGCTAATGGCGTCTTCAATACTGGAACGTCGCTCCGATAGGGTATTCCCTAAAAATGATCGCCCAAAGTAAATCAGTACCCCGATAATAATCACCAAATTAATCACATTGGTTTCTAAAATATCGAGGTTGAGACCCAAGCCTCTTTCGGCGGTAGCTAACATTGAAAAACTACCCATAATAGCCATATACACCTGCTTTAATTGAAAACTGCTATGCGGCTTTACCGCTAACGCTGGTTAACGTTTAAACGGGCTGGAATTTTTGTCCGGCGTTATTTTTGATCACACCACAGACAAAAGACTAGGGGTCAAACTCTCGCAAACCCCTGCTTCGCTACCCGGATAAAGCCGACATTACTTAACCAACTCTGGTCCAACAAGTTTTTCCAGAATCTGACGCGAAAGCGAATCCACTTCTTGTTCTAAGGATGTCATCGCTTCAGCTTTTTGTTGGTCAATTTCTTTTTGGGCTTGCTCTCGTTGTGCCTGGGCTTCCGCTTGAGCTTGAGCCATTTTATCAGCCGCTATTTTCTGAGCATCAGCTTGAGCAGCGGCAATCGTTGCTTGTGACTTGCGACGAGTTTCTGCTAGTTCTTGCTCATACTGTTTCGCCAGATTCTGAGCTTTTTCTAAGCGTTCCCGTGCTTCTAATCGGTTCTGGCGGATGTAGTCATCCCGTCCATCAATGGCGTTACTGAGTGGCTTATAAAAAACCGCATTCAATATCACCACCAAAATTAAAAATTGCAATGCCATCAGAGGTAGGGTGGCATCAAAATCAAATAACCCTCCTTCGGCTGCCTCTTCTGCTGCTTCAACAGCTAGTAAAATTGTCCAATGTATCATGATGTTTTGGTAATCCCACAGCGCACAAACAAAATTGTTAGCTTTTTAGTTGGGATGGGATAGCGTTTTAGATTTCAATAGTCCTCCAGATCAATAGCATCCAGACCTCCGTCATTGGGGTCTGAATGCTCTTGTGGCATCAAGGGTTACGAGAAGGGGTTGGCGAATAATAAGACGAGAGCAACCACCAAACCGTAAATTGTCAGCGCTTCCATGAATGCCAAACTCAGGAGTAAAGTTCCCCGAATTTTTCCTTCAGCTTCAGGCTGACGAGCAATCCCTTCTACAGCTTGTCCCGCCGCATTTCCTTGACCGATTCCTGGACCGATTGCCGCTAAACCAACAGCTAAAGCAGCAGCAATAACAGATGCAGCAGAAATTAATGGGTCCATGATATTTTCCTCGCTTTTGACTTTTTGACTAAATAACAAACAAACGTGCGTGAAACGCTTACCCTAAAACAATTCGCTAGACACAGCCGAATTTTTTGATTGTTCACAAGACGGAAGTGGCAAATCTTAATCACTAGCCTCAAATCGCTAATGATGGTCTTCCATCGCCTCCCCAATATAAGCCGCTGCTAGGGTAGCAAAGATCAGCGCCTGAATCGCACTGGTAAATAAACCCAATGCCATCACCGGGAGAGGTACGAACAGCGGCACCAACAGCACCAATACTGCCACCACCAGTTCATCTGCCAAAATGTTGCCAAACAGACGGAAACTGAGGGAGAGAGGTTTGGTAAAATCTTCCAGAACCTTAAACGGCAGCAGGATGGGAGTTGGTTGGGCATAACCAGCAAAATACCCCAAGCCTTTCTTGCTCAGACCCGCGTAAAAATACGCTAAGGAGGTCAGCAGCGCAAACGCCACTGTAGTATTAATATCACTGGTTGGTGCCGCTAATTCACCTTCGGGTAGCTCAATCAGCTTCCAGGGAACAAGTGCCCCAGACCAATTTGCCACAAAAATGAACAAAAATAACGTCCCCACAAAGGGCACCCAGGGACGATATTCTTTTTCCCCGATTTGATTTTTGGCTAAATCCCGCAAAAATTCCAGGGCATACTCCATAAAATTTTGGAGACCACTAGGAATGCGCTGAATGTTTCGGGTAGCAGCAATCGAGGCAATAATCAGAATGGCAATCACGACCCAGGAGGTAATAAACACCTGACCATGAACCTTCAAATTACCAATATGCCAGTACAGATGCTGACCAACTTCTAATTCAGCAAGGGGGAAAGCATTATAGAACGCCAAACCATCTATGATTTCCATCCGGAGATTTCCCCAGCTATCTTCTATCCTTTGGTTGAAACGACTACACAGAGCGGATTAGCAATTGTCCATCGAACAATTGCTGAGTCTGTTTCCTGCTTCATCCAAAGGAATTGCCTCCTTTGTCCACAGGCGTTAAGTTCGGGTGTAGCCTACCCTACTGTTTGGATGCGTTGGCTGCCCTGACCATGGGAACTTACTTCGACGTAGGCAACAAGGTGCTTTGCAGCATATAAGCGATAAGCGCAGCTTTATACGTCAGAAATCCTAAAAATATGGGCAGAATGCGTAAACTCTGCCATTGACTGGCAACGACTAATAGCCCAATCAATAAAGCTAACCGAGTTGAACTCGGACGCCTCTTTTGGACACCTAACCGCTCAACGTCTTTCGCCAACATTCTCAAGTAAACCACACCAACACACGCCCCGATCAAATAATTCAAGGCGATGTTGAGTGAGTAGAAAATCCAGACAGAGACAAAAATCACCCCTGTCATTACCAGAGTGACCGCCAACAACGTTTGTTTAAGTTGGTAGTACTCTTGCATTGAGGAACTTTCAGGGGAAGTCTGAGAACTCCCTGGTGGACTTTCCTCCAGTGTGGGCTTAGGTTGTACAGAGTTGTCTGACAAGTTCACAGGCAGCAGCAAACGCTAGTCCATCAAAATTGGCTGGATCGCATCTAGCCATAGGCGATCATACCACGCCAAAGTAACAATACTTAAAGTATTTTTAATCGTTATTAGTCATTTGTCATTTGTCCTTCGTCATTCGTCCTTCGTAAAGTCGGGGCGGGTTTAGTTACATCTGGGTGCAACCAAAAAGATAGTAGTGAAACCCGCCCCTACACAATCTTCCCCATCTTCCCCTGCTCCCAGACGTGCCATGGCACGTCTCTACATTGCTCCCCCTGCTCCCTCAGCTCCCCGTTCCCCTTTCCCTACAATAGATGTAGACCTTTCAGGATTCAAAACGTAATGCCAAAGCTCGCCTACCTAGACTGTCAGAGTGGAATTGCTGGTGATATGTGCTTAGGGGCACTCGTGGCAGCAGGAGTGCCGTTAGAGTATTTAAGTGAAAAGTTAAAAGGGTTGGGAATTGACCATGAATATCGGTTAGAGTCAGAACCAGTCCACCGTCAAGGTCAATTAGCCACTAAAGTCCATGTGAATTTGCTCACTCAAGCCCATCACCATGATCACGCTGAACCGTCAGACCATGAGCATAGCCGACACCTGGCAGATATTGAACACCTGATTACAACGGCTGGATTACCCTCACAAGTCGTGGATTGGAGTTTGGCAATCTTCCGCAACTTAGCAGAGGCAGAAGGGGCTGTTCACGGGATGGCACCCGAAACCGTCCATTTCCATGAAGTGGGCGCTACAGATGCCTTAGTGGATATTGTTGGCACTTGTTTAGGGTTGGATTGGTTAGGTATTGACCGACTCTACTGTTCTCCCTTACCCACAGGAGGCGGTACAGTACAAGCTGCCCATGGTCGATTGCCTGTTCCTGTTCCTGCTGTTTTAAAATTGTGGGAATCTCGGCAAGTCCCTATTTATAGTAACGGCATCGATCGCGAATTGGTCACGCCCACTGGTGCAGCTATTGCTGTCACCCTTGCCACCCAATTTGGACTCCCTCCAGCTATGATTCTGCACAAGATTGGTCATGGCGCGGGAACCAGTGAGTTAGCGATTCCGAATATCCTGCGACTCTGGATTGGAGAAGCGTCAGAGTTTGGTATTCAGCTTCAGGGACGAGATCCGGTTACTCTCATCAATGATTACCCTTGCCAAGAAACTGTTTGTGTGATAGAAACCCAAATTGATGACTTAAATCCCCAAGTGATTGGTTATGTTTTCGAGGTGCTATTCAATGCTGGGGCGTTGGATGTATTTACCCAAGCGATTGGTATGAAAAAATCTCGTCCTGGGATATTACTCACGGTGATCTGCCCACCGGAAAAATTAACCGTTTGTGAAGATATTTTATTTAGGGAAACCACAACTCTGGGTATTCGCCACTTTACCCAGCAACGCACAATTCTGCAACGGGAAATTCAGCGAGTTGAGACAAAATATGGCAAAGTGCGGGTAAAAGTTGCCAGTCGCGCTTCAGGAGTTCAAAACGCTATCGCTAATGTCCAACCGGAATATGAAGACTGTGCCGCGATCGCACGAGACTATAATTTATCCTGGCGGGAGGTGCATCAACTAGCACTTGATGCCTGGTATCGTGCCAATAATCCACAATTGCCTTGATCATACCGAGTTGCGCTCTTTCCATAGTAGATAGGAAGATCTGGGGGAGCTGGGGGAGCTGAGGAAGAAGAAATTACATTGAGAGCTTATCCGATTAACACCCCTGGTTGTTCGGCGCTGGTTTATTAGGATAACATTATGAAAATTGTTTCCATCAAAATCAATAATTACCGCCTTTTTGAGTCCCTAGAAATTAAGGATATTCCAGGGTTTTGTGTCATGATCGGAGCCAACGGCACAGGCAAATCTACCCTGTTTGATATTTTTGGTTTTCTTCGGGATGCCCTCAAAAATAACATTCGCCAAGCCCTCCAAGTTAGAGGTGGGTTTAATGAAGTCATCACTAGAGGCAAAGAACAAGAAGACATCGAAATAGAATTGAAATTTCGCATGAAGATTGTGGAAACAGAACGCCTCGTCACTTATGTGCTAATCGTTGGACAAGAAAAAAAACGCCCTGTAATCAAACGAGAAATATTACGCTACAAACGCGGCGAATACGGTTCCCCTTATCACTTCCTTGACTTCCAAAAAGGCAAAGGCTACGCCATCATCAACGAAGAAAACTTTGACCAAACCGAAGAAAACCTAAAACGAGAAGAACAACAATTAGAATCCCCCGATATTCTAGCCATCAAAGGCTTAGGGCAATTTCAACGCTTTAAAGCCGCCAGTGCTTTTCGCTCCCTAATCGAAAATTGGCATGTATCCGACTTTCATATTAGCGATGCGAGAGGGAGTAAAGATGCGCTCTACGCCGAACACCTCTCTCCCACCGGAGACAACCTAGCCATAGTTGCCCAATATATTTATCAAGACTATCCCGAAATATTTAAGCAAATTCTAGAAAAAATGCGCGATCGGGTTCCGGGTATTTCCCAAGTAGAAGCCAAAAACACCGCAGACGGTAGATTAATCCTGCGTTTTCAAGACCAAGCATTCAAAGATCCCTTTATTGATCGCTATGTCTCCGACGGCACGATGAAAATGTTTGCCTACCTAATTTTACTCTTTGACCCCAAACCTCACCCTTTACTTTGTGTCGAAGAACCCGAAAACCAACTTTACCCCACCTTACTTCAAGCACTCGCCGAAGAATTTGCCAGCTATAGCGATCGCGGTGGTCAAGTTTTTATTTCTACCCATTCCCCCGACTTCTTGAACGCAGTTCCCCTAAACAGTATTTTTGGGCTGATCAAAGAACAAGGCATAAGCAAAGTATACAAAGCCAGCGATGACCAAACAATCAAAGCCTTAGTTGAAGCTGGAGACTTACCTGGCTATTTATGGAATCAAGGTTGGTTTAAAGGAGTTGCCCCCTGATGAGCTACAACATTATTTTTTTAAAGGAATCCAAAAAATTTTAGCGAGAGTCAGTTATGACCCAGAGTGAACAGGAGTTAGAGAAAAATCTAATCCAATCGATATCTTACTGTGCTGTGTACTGTAGAATAGGGGAGGTGTGAACTGTAGTTAATTGTTGGGTTCGGCAAGAATTATGGCAGAGTATCAAAAGATCGAATATCGCATCGGCAAAGATGGCAAAATCACTGAAACCGTCATCGGTGCTACCGGATCAAGTTGTACCGAAACCACCAAAGGGATTGAAGCGGATCTCGGAGACGTAGAAAGCCAAGAATTGCTGCCAGAATACTATGAAGGTGACGAAACCATAACTACAGATCAAACCACGAGCCTAAATCAATATTAACAGGAGTGGTAACATGGCTCATGATCCTAACCTCTTGGGGCTTGGTTTACTGCTGTGGTTTATCTTCACCACTTTCCTTATTAGTCGCTTTGGTCCCAAAAAAAGACCTGAAAACCATTCAGCCTCAGTTTCAGTTGCTGACTCCACTCAAATCGAGGAATTAGAGGCACAATGTCAGCGGCTGCGCTATGAACTCGAAGCGCGATCGCAGCAACTATCCACAGACATCCAAGATACCACCTTTGAACAACTACGCCCCCTATTGACCAATTATCCCACCGCTTGCCGGATGATTGAAGAACGCCCGGATTTACCAGCTAAAAATTTAGTCGCACTCTTTACTCCATTAGAAAATCTGATTCAGAATTGGGGATATGAACCCATTGGTCAACCTTGGGAACAGGTTCCTTATAATTCCCAACTGCACCAACCTGATGTTGACGATATCACAGAAGGAGAACTGGTTTATATTCGATTTGTTGGTTATCGAGATCATGATCGAATACTTTGTCCCGCTAAAGTAAGTCGTAACCTACCGAGGGGAGTGTCACATTAATGAGTGTGTAGGGGCGGGTTTAGGGACTTTGTTTCGCTGTTAATGATAACTTTTGTGCAAAACCCGCCCTGACTACCTTTTGATTGCGATAACTATTTAACAAATGACAAATGACAAATGACAAATACAGTTGCAATTGACTTCGGTACAAGCAACACAGTTGTCAGTATACTTGAAGCCGATACCAATAGTCCTAAAACCCTCCGACTCGGTTCACTCTGTCGCCTCTTTAAAACGAACTCAAGTGAGCCAGATATCCCCGTTATTCCTACCTTAGTTTTTATCAAAGACAATAACCAAATACTTCTGGGAGAACAAGTTCGTTCCCAGCGCTTAGGACAATCTCAACCGACTCGCTTTTTCAAAGGCTTTAAACGAGATCTAGCGGCTGATTTTCAACCGCCTCCACGTATAATTAATGGTGAAGCCTACACCGCTGAATCGGTTTCCGAACAATTTATCCAATCTATCTGGCAGCAACTCAAAGCGCAAAAAATTAACCCCTCTCAGCTTATTTTAACTGTACCTGTGGGCGCATTCGAGCGCTATTTAGATTGGTTTCGCGAGGTGGCACGTCGCCTAGATGTGGAACAAATTAAACTGGTGGATGAATCCACAGCAGCGGCGTTAGGCTATGCAGTACAGCGTCCCAGTTCCTTAGTATTAGTGGTAGATTTTGGTGGTGGAACGCTTGATTTAAGTTTAGTTCGCACTGCACCCTTCGGCTTCGCTCACGGTCAACCCCAATTGGATGCAGCCAAGCGCGATCGCGAAACGGTATTACGGGCAGAAGTGTTAGCAAAATCCGATGCTTATGTTGGCGGTGAAGATGTGGATAGTTGGATTGTTGAAGACTATTTGCATCAGCAAGGATGGTCAAGGGAAGAGATTGGTGAGGTGGGGTGGCAGAATTTATTAGAGTTAGCTGAACGATTAAAGATTCGCTTATCAAATACTCAAGAGGCGAAGGAAAGTTGGTTAGATGAGGAGACATTTACCTCATACAACTTGCAACTAGATCGGGATAAGTTAGAAGAGATTCTGGAAAATCGCCAGTTTTTGGAACAGTTGCGGGAAGCGTTGGATGAAGTTTTGATGATTGCCCTAGGGAAAGGAATTAGTAAGAGTGATATTGAACAGGTGTTGTTAGTGGGAGGGAGTTGTTTAATTCCCGCTGTCCAGCAGTTGATTCGGTCTTATTTTGGCAAGACAAAGGTTAAGTTAGATAAGCCCTTTGAAGCCGTGGCATACGGGGCGTTAGCGTTAAATCAAGTGGCGAGTGTGGATGATTATTTGCGCCACAGTTATGCCATTCGCTTATGGGAACCGTATGCTAAAAGTTATTCCTATTTCACATTATTTGAAAAAGGGATGCAATATCCCTGTGAACGGGGAGAACCGTTAACGTTACAAGTCGCCCTGGAAGGACAACGGGAAATTTGTTTAGATATAGGCGAAGTGGCAGAAATGGCACAAGCTGAAGTGACCTATGATAGCTTAGGACGGATGACCAGTAGTCAGTTATCCAAGCAAGCGGCGTATCGTTCCTTGGATAGCGATCGCGAACAGGTTTGTGTGGCACATTTAGATCCACCGGGACAGGTGGGAGTTGACCGAATTTCAGTTCAATTTGAGGTAGATGAACGGCGGGTGTTAGTGGCGACAGTCAAGGATTTACAGACGGGAAAACTGTTAGTTGAAAAAGGCGCGATCGCGAAATTACAATAGGACGTTTCTTGGTATAATGTATAATACTAAATCCCGGTTAACTACCGCCCTCATAACCCAGACTACAGCGTGGCGGAAATACTGTAGGGGCGGGTTTAGGGACTAAATTCGGCTATTCACCAATAAATAAACAACAAAACCCGCCCTACCTTACAAATAACGTAGCTTGCTTCTCGCGAAGCGAGTATGACAAATGACGAATGACAAATGACGAATGACGAATGACAAATGACGAATGACGAATGACGAATGACTAAAGTCAGTTATTGGTATAACGGTAAACTTATTCTAGGCGATCGCATCGAACTCGCCATCAATGATCCGGGTTTGATTTACGGCGCGACAACCTTTACCACCCTGCGTGTTTACCACCACTCCCTCGCCCACCCTTTAACCCATTGGGACGCCCATTGTGCGCGTTTAAGTCACAGTTTACAGGTGTTTGGCTGGCAATTCCCCGACTGGGAACGTATCCGCTACGGTGCAGAACAATTACTCCCCTCGTTTCCGGTGCTGAGAATTGTGGTTTTCCCGGATGGGCGAGAATGGATTACGGGGCGTCCTCTCCCTGCTGATTTGAGTGAACGCCAACAGCAGGGAATCATCGCTTGGTTAGCTGAAGTGTCACATTTACGCCGTTCTTTACCCACCTATAAAACGGGGAATTATTTGGGCGGATGGCTGGCGCTGCAAACGGCACAACAACTCGGCGCTCAGGAGGCTATATTAGTTGATGATCAGGGGAATTGGTTGGAAACGAGTACGGGGAATCTGTGGGGCGCTAAAGACGGCTGCTGGTGGACACCACCGATTGATGTGGGGATATTACCGGGAGTGGCGCGATCGCATCTAATTCATTGTCTCGAACAACAAGGATTAAAAATTTGCCAAGTTCCCTGGAATCAGAAATTAGTGCAGGAGTTTGACGCGATCGCTTATACCAATAGTGTGATGGAAATCATCCCGATTCATACCGTTATTACGGCAGATCAACGGTTTGAGTATCGTTCCTGTGCTGGGGGTTTAGCACCGTTGCAGCGTTTATTTGGGGAGTATCAAAAATAATTACAGCCTCTCATTATACCACATCAAGAGGAAATTTGCGAATTACCCCAGTTTACCAAGAACCAACTTCGCCAAATAGTCTGATAGACGTTAACATTAGTTAATATAATCAGCCGATTCGACGCCATCAGATCACATCCTAAGTCTTAGGAGGAAATCAGTAGTGAATAAGAAATGGAGAAATGCGGGGCTTTATGCACTACTAGCGATAGTAGTCATCGCCTTGGCAACAGCATTTTTAGACCAACCGTCCCAAACGCGGGAAACCTGGAGATACGACCAGTTCATTGATAACGTTAAGAGCAAGAAGGTTGAGATCGTTCAGCTCAGTTCTGACCGCACTCAGGCAATGGTAACCGCTCAAGACGGTACCCAATACCAGGTCAACCTGCCTAACGATCCAGAACTAATCAGTATTCTCACCAACAATAACGTAGATATTAAAGTTCGCCCTCAGAGTGATGATGGGTTCTGGTTCAGAACGCTGAGCGGACTCTTCTTCCCGATCCTGCTTCTGGTGGGTTTATTCTTCTTACTGCGGCGGGCGCAAAACGGTCCGGGTTCTCAGGCGATGAACTTCGGTAAGTCCAAAGCCCGCGTTCAAATGGAACCGCAAACCCAGGTCACGTTTGGCGATGTCGCCGGGATTGAGCAAGCCAAGCTGGAACTCAACGAAGTGGTTGACTTCCTCAAAAACGCCGATCGCTTCACCGCCATTGGTGCGAAAATTCCCAAAGGGGTGCTGCTGGTTGGACCTCCGGGAACGGGTAAAACCCTCTTAGCGCGTGCTGTTGCTGGGGAAGCTGGTGTACCCTTCTTCTCCATTTCCGGGTCTGAGTTCGTGGAAATGTTCGTCGGTGTGGGTGCGTCTCGTGTCCGCGACTTGTTTGAGCAAGCCAAGAATAGTGCTCCCTGTATCGTATTTATCGATGAAATTGACGCCGTAGGTCGTCAACGGGGTGCTGGCTTAGGCGGCGGTAACGATGAGCGGGAACAAACCCTGAACCAGTTACTGACCGAGATGGATGGGTTTGAAGGCAATACGGGTATCATTATTATTGCCGCCACCAACCGTCCTGATGTTCTGGATGCAGCATTATTACGCCCCGGTCGGTTTGACCGTCAGGTGGTCGTGGATCGCCCCGACTACGCCGGACGCTTGGAAATTCTCAACGTTCACGCTCGCGGCAAGACTTTATCCAAGGATGTAGACTTAGAGAAAATTGCCCGTCGGACTCCTGGCTTCACCGGTGCCGATTTATCGAACTTGCTCAACGAAGCCGCAATTTTAGCCGCACGGCGCAACCTCACCGAAATCTCCATGGATGAGGTGAATGACGCCATCGACCGGGTATTGGCTGGACCAGAGAAGAAAGACCGGGTGATGAGCGAGAAGCGCAAGCGGTTAGTCGCGTATCATGAAGCGGGTCACGCTTTGGTGGGTGCGTTAATGCCCGATTATGACCCGGTGCAGAAAGTTAGTATTATCCCACGCGGTCGGGCGGGTGGATTAACTTGGTTTACGCCCAGTGAAGACCGGATGGATTCTGGGTTGTATTCCCGTTCCTACCTGCAAAACCAAATGGCGGTTGCTTTGGGGGGTCGAATTGCTGAGGAAATTATCTTCGGTGAAGAAGAAGTGACAACGGGGGCGTCTAACGACTTACAGCAAGTCGCCCGTGTCGCCCGACAAATGATCACCCGCTTCGGAATGAGCGATCGCTTGGGTCCTGTGGCATTAGGACGGCAAAATGGCAATATGTTCCTAGGACGGGACATTGCCTCTGATCGCGATTTCTCCAACACCACGGCGGCGACGATTGATGAAGAGGTGCGGAAGTTGGTGGATGAAGCCTATAATCGGGCGAAAGATGTCTTGGTGGGTAATAAACACATCTTGGACAAATTATCTGCCATGCTGATTGAGAAAGAAACCGTCGATGCAGAAGAACTGCAAGAACTGTTAGCCGAAAACGATGTGAAGATGGCCGCGATCGTTTAATCCTCAGGTCGGTAATAATAATGTTTAAGGCAGCGTTAGCATACGCTGTCCTTTTTTTTGCTAACCATGTTCCAGACGTGCCATGGCTTGTCTGGAAGCAGGAGAACCTGGTTTTATGTAGGGGCGGGTTTCACAACTATCTTTTCGGTTGCACCCATAAGTGAGTAAACCCGCCCCGACTCTGTTCCCTCACCCTCACCACAATCCTGATTCAGCAATCCCTATAGAGGCACTAAAGTGCCTACTACGAACGAACGAACGAACGAACGAACAAAATAGTAGGTTGGGTCGAGGAACGAGACCCAACAGAACTGTTTGTAGTAACTTAATTTTAAAATGAAAGATAAGGAACGCTAGTTTTAACGGGACGAATGTACCTGGAATTAGCCCGAACGAAACAAATGTCATTCATTTGGTTGTTGGCGGTTGGCATATCAATGATCACTTTTACCCAGGGTAAACCCCGTTCATCTCTAATAATTGTTGCACCAGCAGGCGCGTTGTCAGCAATGAGAACGGTCTGTTGAGGAAAACGTCGCACCACAGACCATTCTCCGATATTAAAATCATCTTGCCAACCATCAGGGCGAAAGTCTTCTCGCCAAAATTGGCGGAATTCTGGCGAGACGCGACAATTCAAGCCTCTGGGATCAGGATCAACAACCTGCCAACTCCACCAGGTATTCGCGGAGGCGGTATAATCACCTTGAGCGTTGGTTTGGGGTAGGGGTGGCAGTTCGTTGGCAAGAAGTTTGCCAGGGAATAGGGCTAACCCTACTGAGATACCCAAGGTAATAGCGTTGAAGTGGATTGTCTTTTTTACACGACGTTGCATTTCTGTCAAGCTAACTCTACTTATCCATCCTAATGTATGATTTTTGGGCGTTTTTTCGTGGATTGATTGGTGGGGTAGGGCGGGTTTTGTTGTTTGTTTAGGGGTGACAAGTAGAGTGAGTGGCTAAACCCGCCCCTACAATTCCGCTCCTACAATTGATGTATAACTTATGATGAATAAAGAGAAAATTATTTTTAGTACCGATTGGATTACAGTTAAGGAAACAGCTTGGGGGTATCACTACCTAGAACGAAAGGGGCGAGATTCTGTGGCGATATTTCTGATTAGAAAACATCAGAGTAACCCAGAAGATTATCAAGTTTTAATTAGACAGCAGCCGCTTTGTATCCATATTCCCGATATTAACCAAGAGCATAAACTCTATCCTTGTCCCATTACTGGGGGTATCGATACCGGAGAGTCGCCAGAGGAAGCGGCGATTAGAGAGGTGCATGAAGAAGCGGGATTTTCGGTTCAGGTTCTACCCTTAGGAAAATATATTGTCGGAACTCAAACCAATGAGATTTGTTATATGTATTATGCCGATGTAACGGGTGTAGAACCGGAAATAGCACAGCAAGATGGCAGCTATTTTGAATCGATTAGCCATAATGAATGGCATCCGTTTGATTATTTGAATCAATGCGATTATTCAGCCTGTCAGATTGGGTATTTTCGGCTCAAATCTATTCTTGAATAAGATACGGGGTAGTTGATTAGAATCGTAGGGGCGCACCGACGTGCGCCCTTTTCCCGACGTGCGCCCTTTTCCCGCTAAAAAAGGGCTTTGTTTGTAGTAAGCACTTTAGTGCTTCAACGCCTAGCTTTAGAGATTTAAACCAGGGTAAGCTGTCATGCATTTAAATTGGGTATTAGTAGCGAGCAAGATGCTCAATGCAGCGAGCAAGATGCAAAGCCTGCGGCATGGCTTCGCTTAACGCACTACGGCAAGGATTGCGCCATTATTGATATTAAGGTTTAAATGCCGAACAGCTTAAGCCAACCTAAAATATCTCTTAACCGCTTTTTTTCCTCCTGGGTAAAAGGAAAATTCACATTTTTGATCGAGTCTGGGTTTTTTTGACTTAGATTTAAAATCTCAATGCCCACAATAGTATCATTTTCGTCAAAGTCATAAACAATGCCGGGGCTGATTTCTTCAGATTCAACAATTCTTGAATCCTTAAGTCGGAAATAAACGGCTTCAGTCTCTTGATCAAAATCTATCCTCATAATGTCCCCTTACGCTTGCGATCAAAATAAATGCTTAACCCCTCACCCCCAGCCCCTCTCCCACTCCGGGGAGAGGGGAGCAAGAAAATCTGACAGGTGTAGGTTTTTTATTTTAGGGTGGGGACAAGACAAGGAGGACAAGGAAGGAAAGAAAACAAGGGGTAAAAACCTCTTAAAAACCTACCCTTATGAGAGCAAGAAAATCCGGTTCCCCTTCTCCCGTGCAACAAAAGCGAAGCATCCTTTGTCCTCCCCCCTCTTGTAGGGGGGAACGAGGGGGGTCGGGAGAAGGGGTTAGGGGATGAGGGGGAAAATGTCAAGAAACCTCTACAACCCCATCACCCTCATTCCTCCACTCCCACAATCTCCGCCAACGCCTCAGTATATTGCTGTAACTCTTTTCCCAGTATTAGCAACTCCTCATACATCTGAGGTTCTAAAGACCAATTTTTCTCATGCTGTTTGGGACTGGCGGTGGGAGGTTTCTGGGCTTCCCAGGTTTGTAATAAGGGATGCCATTTTGATAGAAAGGGGCGCAAACCTTTATTAAGAACCGCAATGGCAATTCCGCCAACAGATTGAGAAGAGATGCCCACATCGGGACCCGCGTCTCTGAGGATTTGCCGGGTAATCGCAAACATACTATAGAGAGAATTGAGCGCTTCTCGCAGCAGTCCTTGGTCGGCTTCTAGGGATTGTACCGTGATGCGAGTGACGAGTTCAACGTAGAGTGACCAAGCGGCTTTGCGTTCGGTTTCATCGGCTTCCCATTCTGCACCGCCGATGCCAAACGGGAGGCTGACCGAGACTTTTTTTAATTTGGCGGGGTCTTGTTTGGGCATAAGTTTGGTTCGTTGATGAATTCACTAGAGTCTAGGTTGAACTTAAGGTAAATGTATTGACAATTTTGGCGATATCTGATGCTTGATTTGGATACAGTTGGGCGAGATGTCCACACATTTGATAGGCAGCATTGAGGTAGTAAGCACAGGGAATTAACAGACGCTTGAAGTTTTCCTTATCGCCTGTTTTGACAAAGGTAGCCGCGATATTGGGAAGGTGTTCATTGCGGTTCATGAGAATCTTCTCGGCGGTTAAGAGTGCCTGTTCAATGTATTTTGCTTTTACCTGTGCTTTGGCAACCTCAACCAGCGCCAATTCCCGGTCGTTGGAATGCTCAAGTTGCTGAGCGGTGTCGATGGCGGCGGTGAAATTTTCTGCCGTTGGCTGTGCTTTGGCTATCTCAAGCATCGCCTTTGCCCGTTTCTGGGAATCCTTAATTTGCTGAGCGGTGTCGATGGCGGCGGTGAAATTTTCTGCTGTTGGCTGGGCTTTGGCTATCTCAAGTAGTGCCCTTGCCCGTTTGTTGGAATTCTCAATTTGCTGTGCGGTGTGTATAGCGGCGGTGAAGTTTTCTGCCTGTATCTGGGCTGTGGCAATCTCAAGTAGCGCCCTTGCCCGGTCGTAGGAATCCTGAATTTGCTGTGCGGTTTTGATGGCGGCGGTGAAGTTTTCTGCCTGTGCCTGTGCTTTGGCTATCTCAACCAGCACCCTTACCCTTGCTCGGTAGTTGGAATCCTCAATTTGCTGTGCGGTGTGGATAGCGGCGGTGAAGTTTTCTGCTGTTGGCTGTGCTTTGGCAATCTCAAGCAGCGCCAATGTCCGGTAGACTGTTGGCGGTGCTTTGACTATCCCAACCAGCACCCTTGCTCGGTAGTTGGAAACCTCAATTTGCTGAGCAGTGTGGATAGCGGCGGTAAAGTTTTCTGCCTGTGCCTGTGCTTTGGCTATCTCAAACAGCGCCTCTGCCCGGTAGTCAGAACGCTCAAGTTGCTGTGCGGTGTCGATGGCGGCGGTGAAGTTTTCTGCCTGCGCCTGGGCTTTGGCAATTTCAAGAAGCGCTCTTGCCCGGTCGTTGGAATCCTGAATTTGCTGTGCGGTGTCGATGGCGGCGGTAAAGTTTTCTGCCTGTGCCTGTGCTTTGGCTATCTCAAACAGCGCCTCTGCCCGGTAGTCAGAACGCTCAAGTTGCTGTGCGGTGTCGATGGCGGCGGTGAAGTTTTCTGCCTGCGCCTGGGCTTTGGCAATTTCAAGAAGCGCTCTTGCCCGGTCGTTGGAATCCTGAATTTGCTGTGCGGTGTCGATGGCGGCGGTGAAATTTTCTGCCTGCGCCTGTGTTTTGGCTATCTCAAACAGCGCCTCTGCCCGGAGGTCGGAATCCTCAATTTGCTTAGCGGTGTGGATAGCGGCGGTGAAGTTTTCTGCCTGTGCCTGTGTTTTGGCTATCTCAAACAGCGCCTCTGCCCGGAGGTCGGAATCCTCAATTTGCTTAGCGGTGTGGATAGCGGCGGTGAAGTTTTCTGCTGTTGGCTGGGCTTTGGCTATTTCAACCAGCGCCTCTACCCGTTTGTAGGAACGCTCAATTTGCTGTGCGGTGTGGATGGCGGCGGTGAAGTTTTCTACCTGTGCCTGTGCTTTGGCTATTTCAACCAGCACCCTTGCCCGTTGGTAGGAATCCTCAATTTGCCGCGCGGTGCGGATAGCGGCGGTGAAGTTTTCTGCCTGTGCCTGTGCTTTGGCTATCTCAAACAGCGCCTCTGCCCAGTCGTAGGAAACCTCAATTTGCTTAGCGGTGTGGATGGCGGCGGTAAAGTTTTCTGCCTGTGCCTGTGTTTTGGCTATCTCAAACAGCGCCTCTGCCCGGAGGTCGGAATCCTCAATTTGCTTAGCGGTGTGGATAGCGGCGGTGAAGTTTTCTGCTGTTGGCTGCGCTTTAGCTATCTCAAGCAGCGCAAATGTCCGGCTGTAAAAACCCTTAATTTGCCGCGCGGTGTGGATAGCGGCGGTGAAGTTTTCTGCCTGTGCCTGGGCTTTGGCTATCTCAAACAGCGCCCATGCCCGGTAGTAGGAAACCTCAATTTGCCGCGCGGTGTGGATGGCGGCGGTGAAGTTTTCTGCCTGTGCCTGTGCTTTGGCTATCTCAAACAGCGCCCATGCCCGGTTGTCGGAACGCTCAATTTGCTGTGCGGTGTGGATGGCGGCGGTGAAGTTTTCTGCCTGTGCCTGTGCTTTGGCTATCTCAAACAGCGCCCATGCCCGGTTGTCGGAACGCTCAATTTGCTGTGCGGTGTGGATGGCGGCGGTGAAGTTTTCTGCTGTTGGCTGTGCTTTGGCTATCTCAACCAGCACCCTTACCCGGCGGTAGTAGGAACCCTCAATTTGCTGTGCGGTGTGGATAGCGGCGGTGAAGTTTTCTGCTGTTGGCTGTGCTTTGGCTATCTCAAACAGCGCCAATGTCCGGCTGTAAAAACCCTCAATTTGCCGCGCGGTGCGGATAGCGGCGGTGAAGTTTTCTGCCTGTGCCTGTGCTTTGGCTATCTCAAACAGCGCCCATGCCCGGTTGTCGGAACGCTCAATTTGCTGTGCGGTGTGGATGGCGGCGGTGAAGTTTTCTGCCTGTGCCTGTGCTTTGGCTATCTCAAACAGCGTCCATGCCCGGTAGTCAGAACGCTCAATTTGCTGTGCGGTGTGGATGGCGGCGGTGAAGTTTTCTGCCTGTGCCTGTGCTTTGGCTATCTCAAACAGCACCCATGCCTGGCTGTAAAAACCCTCAATTTGCTGTGCGGTGTGGATAGCGGCGGTGAAGTTTTCTGCCTGTACCTGTGCTTTGGCTATCTCAACCAGCACTCTTGCCCGTTTGTTGGAATCCTCAATTTGCTGTGCGGTGTGGATGGCGGCGGTGAAGTTTTCTGCTGTTGGCTGTGCTTTGGCAATCTCAACCAGTACCTCTGCCCGTTTATCTGAATTGTCAATCTGCTGTGCGATGTCCAGAGCAATTGTGAAGTCACCCCTTGCGACAAGGCTCTGGCACAGATGAGCGAGACTCTCATCATCTAAAATTCGTCTTGACAGCGCTGTAAACGTCCCTTTTGTGGCTGTCAATAGATACGTCAGCCAGTAAACAGCACAATCCTCCATCCAATTTTCTGACAAACGGGGCAAATTCTTCTGCTGTAATCGCTCCAATATTTCCCGCGCTTGTTCCATTTGCTCCCCATTCTGGCTGGCATCTTTTGCCAACTCCCATGCCAGCAGCAGATACCACAGAACACAGCGTTCCGGATCAAACTTCTCCGCCAATGCCAAGGCTCCGTCAATACTGCCTAATCGCAATATATCCAGAGGTGACTCTTGAGCGATTTGTATCACTCGCCCTGCGTGTACCAGCAGAAACTCTGCCATCCCACCTGCATTATCCGTTTCCGCTGCACCCGACAACGCTATCTGCACCGTCTTTAGAGGCAAATCCGGCTGTTCCGGTAAATGCTGCCGTTGAGCCGTGACAAATTCTTGATTACGAGCCAATTCATACAACTCCCCCCACCGCTTTGCCAATCCCAAATGTTCGGCATAATATCGTAATCCATAATCGGAACGCTCCAGTTCCTGCCATTTGGCACAATAGTCAATTAACTTAGCTTCCGCCAAAGACGCCTGACGCCCCAGCGCCCCTTTAAACTCCTGGGCGAGTAAGGGGTGAGCAAAACTATAATTCTTACTTTTGACGGAATCTGGAAAACCTCTCTCCAAACCTCTCTCCTGCAAGGAGAGAGGCTTTGAATTCTCCCCGTTCCCTTGCTTTGAATTCTCCCCCTTCCCTTGCAGGGAAGGGGGTTGGGGGGTTAGGTTTGATATCGATTTTTCTGGATGGCGTGAAAAGTCAGAACTATAACAACCCGTTTGAACACTAAACCACCGTGTCGCCTGCCAGGGTAAATCCGCTAAATCCCAGGCATTCAACGCAGTCAACGCTTCAATATCATCCTCGGATAACGCTCCCAACGCCACTGACAGCAACGCAAACAACTCCCGCACTTCCCCTTGTCGCTTAATCTCCTCAACTTTGGCAAGTTGGCGAAACTGTTCTTTCACATACGCTTGGAACCCACCGGGACTATTCCGGAGTAACCCCTGCACATCCTGACGCTTTATTGCCGCTTGTCTCAACTCATCAATCAGATAACGCAGGTAAAGCGGGAATCCCCCGGTTATCTCATCCAGCCGTTGAACAAAATCCTGATTCTGGCTATAGGTGACTAACTCGCTGATTTGCGCCAGCCACTTAGGAATTGCCTCACGGTGTAGCCGCTTCAGATACAATCTCTGAGCATTATCTGTCCAATTCCGCAGGTATTCCGGCTCATCCCCTACCTCAGCCCGTGCTGAAGCAATCACAAACACCCCATCCGGGAGCCTGGTAAAAAACGGCTCCAACGTTTCTGAAGCCTCATCCAACCCATCCAACACAATCACCAGACGCTTACCCTCTGGCGAGACAGGTTTCTCCAGCATCCCCACCAGGATATCCCGCATCTGATTTGGATCATTAGGAAACTGCCCATTCCTAATGTTGTGATACAGATAGAGTTGTTTGAGCAGATGGCGATAGGCTTCCGAGACTAAGCGCGTTTTCTGGTAACGATAACTAAAGCAGTGATAGGCGATGAAACAATCCTCCTGCTGGCTTTCTTGCCAATGGGACAACAGAGCCGATTTGCCAAAACCCGCCGCCCCCGTTACCAACAGCACCCCCTTGGAATTGTGCTGCACAAACTCATCAAGCTGACGCTGCTCCTCTTCCCGCCCTTCAAACGGCTGCTGGATATACTCATGAACAATTCCCTTAACTTGAGCTTCTATCTCATAGCCGATATACTGCTCACCAATGATGGAGATAGCGGGTTCAGCCAGGATGTTATTGAGGCGTTGAAGTTTATCCTGTAGCTGAAGCAGTCTAATCAGTTCAATCGCCCTTTCGGATTGAGAAGCCGTAGAACCAGGAAGCTCCGCCTCCTCAATATCATCTTTAAGACGAAAAACCACTGCCTGAAATTGCTCACTACTGAGTCTTCTGAGTTTTTCCAATAGTTCGTCGTCTAGAGTAGTCATTCACGCTACTGTTTCAGAAAGGGAGCAACTTTATAAATAGTATTGAGCAGTTTTGAAAGGGATTCTCCTTCTTGCTCAACTGCTAGTCTAACAAATTCCATTGCTTTTTCCGATTGTGGCGCATTAGTGTCTGGCAAGTCATATTCGTTAACTGATTTGTAATAAAACAAAACTCTCTTAAACTGAGGGGGACGGAGGCGCTGAAGTAGCTCTAACGCCACGTCTTCTGGTTCTTCTGGCAACTCATTTTCTGAATATTGTTCCGTCGATGATGAGGATAAAGATGTCGTTTGATTCTCACCTTCCGCTCCTGGCTTCTTCCCTGTAATCCCCCATTCCAGTAAATCCATAGCTTTGATGTCATCAAGACGGCTAGCAAAAGCTACCCAGTTTCGTTCACTGAGAAACAGCAAATCATCGGGAAGTTGGTTAACTCCTGGTAGCAAAACGGGAATGACAGGAATATTAGCTTTTCGAGATTGAGTAAGAATTACGGGGATTTCCTCTTCTTGCCAATTTCCTGTTCCCTCAAGCCCAAAGAAAATGGCAGCAGATTTAACATTAGGAATCGCTTGTTGAATTACCTTTTGAAAGGATTCTCCTGGAGGGATTTGCTCGATGTCTATCCAGGGCTTTAATCCACGCTGCTTAAGCTGCTCAGCAATCTCCAGCACTTGCGGTTTGTCTTTGCTGTTGTGAGCCATGAAGACATCAAACTGAGGTTGTTTATTTAGTTCATTCATCTAAACCGCTCCATTCATGGTGATGACAACTAAATCCCTTTGCGGCTGCGGAAATCCGTTATCAGAGGCTTGACAAAGAGTTTATCGATACGGCTATGACTAATAAAGGCTTTCTTGCATTATTTTATATTATAAATAATGGGACTATTATAAACGCCTCTTGGTGTTTAATGCATCATCGGCAACTCCTCACTTGGTAAGGGCACGGCAATGCCGTGCCCCTACAGGGATACATTTCTTACAGAGTTAAGCGAGTTTGAGAAGCGTAACGCACCTTAACCAGTATATCTGGCGTGGCTGCGTAAGTCCTGTTATTAATAATTATTCCTTCTTGCTCCCCTCTCCCCTGGTGGGAGAGGGGCTGGGGGTGAGGGGGTTGTGGCTTAAGTTAACACCTTGCGTTGCCTCTACAGGGATACATTTCTTACAGAATTGATCAAGTTTGAGGGTAGGATTTGTATCATCACCGACAAACGCATTGATCCCATTTCCCTAGACTATTTTGTATCAAGTCAGCTAATCACAGATGTAGTCGATTGGATACGTGCGATCGCGGCAATAAATTCAAGTCTTTTAACTGAACTCAGACACGATCACACTCACCAAACTTATGGCTAAAATTCGCTGACTTTTAGCCATGGATAAACCCTAATAAATTCCTGGGTTCTCGCGCAATAATGCTTGGATAAGCGGTAATTTTGAATAGTTTGCTCCAGCTTGCGTCAACTGAACCTTTATGGGGTACTTAGACAAAAAATTGTGCCAGAAACTGTCTAAGTACCGCCGTGAGGGTGTCAATTACAAGTCGCCAATGTAGGTATCGAGGGCTTTAGCAGTTTCCACTAGGGGATGATGACTATCCACTAAAATCGGACTGTTGCTGGTAACCTCATCAATGGGAATACTCACAACCACTCCATTTTGCCAAGCGACCATTTTTTGATAGTCATCCTTGGCAATTAAATCGACAGCCGCTTTGCCAAAAGAGGTAGCCAGCAAACGGTCTAACGCCGAGGGCGCACCACCCCGTTGAACATGACCTAAAACCGTCACCCGCGCTTCAATCGTATCCCCACTGAAGTGAGAAATCTGATCCGCGACATAATCTCCAATCCCCCGTAATCGAATCTCACCCTGGGAGTCTGTGTAGTAGCGTTCTTGACCCTCAATGGTTTTCGCCCCCTCAGCCACAACCACGATCGCAAAGCGGCGATTCCAGCGATCGCGTAGTTCGGTGATATGCTTGCAAACACCACTAATAGAATAGGGAATCTCCGGGATCAGGATTACATCAGCACCGCCAGCAATCCCGGCATTTAGAGCGAGATGTCCGGCTTCGCGCCCCATCACCTCAACCACCATCACGCGATCGTGACTGGCGGCTGTATAGGAGAGGCGAGATAAAGCATCAACAATGGTGTTCACCGCCGTATCGAAACCAACGGCTAAATTGGTGAACGCCACATCATTATCAATCGTCTTGGGGACGCCCACAATATTCATATTCCCTTTATGGGCAAGCTGGTTCATAATCGCCAGACTCCCGTCACCACCAATAACAATTAGGGCGTCTAGACCTAATTTCTGATAACCAGCGATAATCTGATCGGCTTGAGCCTCGGTATCCCCTTTATTAATTGAACCAAGGATAGTACCACCAGTACTCAGGAGTGGGTCGATTCCCCGACTATCTAAACCATGAACATTCAGTGAGACTGCTTTGCCTTCCAATAAACCTTGGGTGGCATAGGGAATACCTAAAACTTCCCAATCATAGCTCAGGGTAGCATGTCTAACCGCAGCGCGAATGACCGCGTTTAATCCGGGACAGTCACCGCCACTGGTGAGTAGACCAATCCGTTTGCGAGTTTCCATAGGTCGATCTCAAGTTGTGTTCTATTGTGGATAGTTTTTAACGAAGGCTGTTTGATGCATCAAGAATTGCGAAATCCTTGTAGTGCGAGCATCTTGCTCGCTACCCATTCCCAATTTAAATGCGTGACAGCTTACTGGCAGGTTATCTCTGCCAATCCGCGTCTTCACGAAGTAAGGCGTGGTTCATGAACCCTTGCTGGTCTGTAAACATCTAGTCCAAGATAGCCAATTTTCTTTGATCTGAGAGTATCAAGCAGCACTGCGGCTTTAGAAAATGCTGATTGAGAAGTCGTGATTGGTGATGGGCAAGACCAATATCTTTTCTCCACCCAGGCTGGTATCATCGTTGTTGATTCTAACGTCCAGGCTTTTGAGTCCCTTGTTTCCATGAATGAGCTACGCGGCAAACAGGCATTTATCTGTGATATGGATGGCGTGATTTACCACGGCAACCGCTTACTGCCAGGAGTGGAGGCATTTTTGGACTGGTTAAAAGCGTCGGAAAAGAAATTTCTGTTCTTGACTAATAGCAGTGAGCGATCGCCTCGGGAGTTGCGGGAGAAGCTAAAACGGTTAGGCGTAGAAGTCCCGGAGGAACATTTCTACACCAGCGCCTTGGCAACAGCGGCATTTTTGGCTCAACAATGTCCCGGAGGAAGTGCCTTTGTGATTGGGGAAGCCGGGTTGACAAATGCGCTGTATGATGCTGGGTTTTCCATGAACGATACCAACCCCGATTATGTGGTGGTGGGCGAGACGCGCAGTTATAGCTTTGAGAAATTAGAACAGGCGGCGCAGTTAGTGATTAAAGGGGCAAAGTTAATTGGCACAAATCCTGACTTAACTGGACCGAGTGAGAAAGGAATTGTGCCAGCGACAGGGGCGTTAATTGCACCCTTGGAACTGACGACGGGGGCGAAAGCCTATTTTGTCGGCAAGCCAAATCCCCTAATGATGCGCCATGCTCTGAAGAAGCTAGGCTGTCGTCGCGAGGATACAGCCATCATTGGCGATCGCATGGATACGGATATCATCGCCGGGATTGAGTCAGAAATCGAGACGGCATTGGTGTTATCCGGAGTCACCCGCCAAGAGGATTTAATCCATTTTGCCTATCGTCCCCACTATATTTTGCCAGGAGTGGGGGATTTAGTCCCTTGACATAGACTAATAGCAAGTTGCGTTTAAAGATAGCAGATAGAGTAGATGGGGTGAGGGGGTGAGGGGGAGATGGGAGAAAAAGAAAGTTCTACATTAGACTGCAATTTGATATAAACCTATATCGCAAGTGATCAACCGGACACGATATATAGCAGTACCAAGACAGGTTAGGACATTCTGTACTATTCCCTGTTCCCTGTGACACACCGAGCGTGTTACCGAGCGGAGTCGAGGTAAGTCGAGGTGTTCACTTCTTCCCTCTTGGGATCAACTGATGTCCTTTCCGTACCTCGTAGTGCTATAGTACCAAATCAGGGTTAGCTACCCCCGTTCCAGTCCGCGCAGGCGGACTTTGTTTGTGTAGCAGCGATTTCAATCGCCGTAGCTTACTATTCACGTTGAACTGAATCCCATCACCTCAGCGACGGCGGTGGTGGTTGGCTCAATTCCTCGCTGTAATTGGTTGTTGCAGTGTTGAATCGCCGTATCCGGATCTTTTAGCCCATTCCCTGTCAGCACACAAACCACCGTTGCTCCCGTGGGAACTTGATCTTTCACTTTCAATAACCCCGCCACCGATGCAGCGCTAGCGGGTTCACAAAATATTCCTTCTTTTGAAGCTAAGAGGCGATAGGCTGCCAGAATTTCCTCATCGGTAACGCTATTAAACTGTCCCTGACTGGCATCTTTTACCGCAACAGCTTTCTCCCAACTGGCGGGATTACCAATCCGAATCGCGGTGGCGATTGTTTCCGGATGCGCCACGGGTTCACCCAGAATTAACGGTGACGCCCCAGCCGCTTGGAATCCCATCATCCGAGGTAAGCGATCGCACTTCCCATGTTGATGATACTGGCAAAAGCCCATCCAGTACGCCGTAATATTCCCGGCATTTCCCACCGGAATACACAGCCAATCAGGAGCATTCCCTAAATTATCAACAATTTCAAACGCGCCCGTTTTTTGACCTTCCAATCGATAGGGATTGACCGAATTCACCAACGTTACCGGATAATTTGCCGCTAACTCCTGGACAATCCGCAAGCAGTCGTCAAAATTTCCCTCAATTGCCAATACCTGCGCCCCATACACCAATGCCTGCGCCAACTTCCCCAAGGCGACATAGCCATCCGGAATTAACACAAAAGCCTGCATATCTCCCCGAGTCGCATAAGCCGCAGCCGAGGCAGAGGTATTCCCCGTACTGGCACAAATCACGGCTTTTGCCCCAGCTTCCTTTGCTTTAGAAATCGCTAGGGTCATACCTCGATCTTTAAAGCTACCCGTCGGGTTAAGACCATCATATTTAACCAATACCTTGACTCCCTTACCCACCGCTTCTGAAAGGGCAGGGGTGGGGATCAGCGGCGTATTTCCCTCCAAGAGAGTCACTACGGGAGTTGAGGCGGTGACGGGTAAATAAGACCGATAGGTCTCAATTAGACCCGACCATTGACAAGGTTTAGTAAAAGTATCTGTAGTTTGAGGGGTATTGGTAGCAGACAGAGTCATGTGATTTCTTACTGAATTTTGGTCATGACAAATGACCCGAAAAAACGTTTGAGTGACCAGACGTGCCATAGCACATCTGTAGGGGCGGGTTTCACCATTATCGCTGCTTGCCACCCAGATGTCACTAAACCCGCCCTAACTAAGTGCAAGAACTCTTCGACATAAGACGTAGCTTGCTTCTCAAGGGAGCGAGTATGACATAAGACAAATGACAAATAACAAATTCATCCCACACCTATTGGTCATGGGATGAACTCAATCAATTACCGAGAACGGTTATGAGTGACCGATTCTTTGGATTTGTTATTACGACGCTTCACCAGTTTCGGACGTTCTACTTTGTTATCAACCTCGATGGCGGCTAACTCCGGTTGCGTGTGGTCGTAGACCATTTGCAAGGCGGCGGCAGCGATCGCGTGGGGGTCGTATTCTTCACTCAACTCCCGCACGATAGGCAGGAATGATGCCATACGTTCTCCAGTGAGTGCCTCTCGTAACTCATCTTGCAATTTCTCCAAGCGCCGCGCTTCGATTTGCGATCGCGTGGGAATCCGAGACACCTGTAAGTTCTGCCGGACTTTCCGTTCAATCTGGTGCAGTTTGCGCCGTTCAAAGGGTTGAATCAAGGAAATCGCGGTTCCGGTTTTCCCAGCACGTCCGGTACGACCAATTCGGTGAATATAACTTTCCACCTGATCAGGCAGATCATAATTAATCACATGGGTGAGATGATCCACATCCAGACCCCGTGCGGCAATATCCGTCGCCACCACCCAGCGCACCTGACTCTGGCGGAATCGGGACAACAAGCGCTCCCGTTGGCTTTGGCTGAGGTCGCCATGATACTCATCCACGCTATGCCCAGCCGCTTGTAACTGACTGGTGAGTTCCGCTGCTGACCGCCGCGTCCGCACAAAAATTAGGGCGGCTTCCGGGTCTTCCAGCGCCAAAATTGGCTGTAGGGCTTTGGACTTTGAACACCCACGGGGGATCATATAAACCCGTTGCTCAATCCGTGCTGGGGTAGCTTTGGGTAGTTCCACGGTTACCGTCACCGGGGATTTGAGGAACTGGTTAACTAAATCCCGAATTGCCTTCGGCATTGTTGCCGAAAAACAGGCAGTCTGGCGTTCTTTCGGGGCTTGCTTGAGGATTTTCTTGACATCATCGATAAAGCCCATGCTCAACATTTCATCGGCTTCATCTAAGACCACCCATTTGACTTGATCTAATTTGAGATCTCCTCGATCCAGCAAATCGATCACTCGTCCTGGCGTCCCGACAACCATTTGAGCATTACGTTGTAACAGACGAATTTGGCGATCAATAGATTGTCCTCCGTAGACGGTGACTATACCGACACGGCGATTGCTGGTCAAGTCCCGAATGGCATCTGCCACTTGTCGGGCTAATTCCCGTGTTGGGGCAAGAATTAAGGCTTGTACGCCTCGGGCATTAGGATCTATCTGTTCCAACATCGGCAAAGAAAAGGCAGCGGTTTTCCCTGTACCGGTTTGAGATTGAGCGACCACATCTCGCCCTGCCAACAGTTCTGGAATGGCTTGAGATTGAATTTCCGTTGGTGTATCAAAACCTAATTTTTCCAGTTGATGGAGGCACTCTTCAGATAAGCCCAGATTATTGAATGAAAGGGTCATAATTTAACGGTTGTTGTGAGTTTTTCGTGATGGTTAAGGTCAGTCGTCAGTGATCAAGAGTCTGGGTTAAGGAGTTGGCAATCGCCAACATTCCCTTACCCTGAATCGACTCTAGTTAACCGACAACTAACAGTGGACTAGGGACTACAGAACCATAGAGGTCATAGATGCCAGCATCGGTGATTTCTACTTCCACGATGGTCCCCAAGGGGGCTTCGCCTTGGACGTAGACTAATCCATCGACCTCGGGGGCAAATCGAGCTGAGCGACCGATCTGTTTTCCGGTTGAGGGGTTCTCTTGCTCAATCAGAACGTCAACGATCTTGCCCACTTCACCTTGGTTTTTCTTCAACGTAATCGGTTGTTGAACTGCCATCAGCGTCTGGCGACGCTCCTCCATGACGGCTTGAGGAACTGAATTGGGCAAGTTGTAGGCTGGTGTACCCTCTTCGGGAGAAAAAGTAAAGACACCAACGTGGTCAAACTCGTGATGCTGGACAAATTGCAGCAAATGATTAAAGTGCTGCTCTGTCTCGCCAGGAAACCCGACGATAAAGGTAGTCCTCAGCACCGCATTCGGCAAGGCGGTTTTAATGTGATCAATAATCTGATCATTCACTCGCCCCTGCCAAGGACGGTTCATTGCACGCAGGACTTCTGGATGGGAATGCTGTAGGGGTAAATCCAAGTAAGGCAGAACATTAGGCGTTTCCTGAATTGCTGCCATCACTGGCTCGGTTAAACCCGTCGGATAGGCATAGTGCATCCGAATCCAGGGGATATCCACCTTACCTAATGCCCGCAATAGTTCAGCTAACTTGGGTTCTCCATACAGATCGACGCCATAGTTGGTTGTGATTTGAGAAATGAGGATTAATTCCTGCACGCCTTGGGACGCCAATTGTTCAGCTTCCGCCACAATTGATTCAATCGTTCGCGATCGCTGGTTTCCCCTCAGATACGGAATAATGCAGAAGGCGCACCGATAGTTACATCCTTCTGCTACTCGCAGGTAAGCGACTCCTTCTGAGGTTGTGCGATAGCGCGGCGTTGTTTCATCCGCAATATAGGTGGGTTCGGCTGAAACGGCTTTGACCCGTTCTCCTGCTTCTACCCGTTCTATCACTTCGACGATATTTTGATAATCGCCCGTTCCGACTACAGCTACAGCTTCTGGCAATTCTGCCAACAATTTCTCTTGGAAATGTTGTGCCATGCAGCCAGCAATAACAATTTTCTTATTGGCTTCTGCTAGCTCAACTAACGTGCGAACTGATTCTGTCCGCGCTGCCTCTATGAAGCTACAGGTATTTACAATAACATATTCGGCTAAATCTTCGTTGCTATCGACTGGGTAGCCCGCTTGAACCAGCAGACCCAGGATATGCTCCGTATCAATACGATTTTTTTCACAGCCTAAATGAGAAATGGCAATGGTTGGCTTGTTGCCCATGCGGTTATCTACTACAATCGGCACTAGAGTGGAGTAGCGCTTGATTTCCAGCGCTCCTAATCAGTAAGCATGAGTCGTGAGCAGTTCCCTGTAACCGTTCTGGAGAGAACGCCTCCAGAGTTCAGGCTGATTCAATCCTGATCACTTAATTTTTTCCCAGCTTTACTCGATTCATAGGGGCATAGTCTTAGAGTTTACCCACGCTCCACCAGTCCGGATGTTCTTTGGTTGCTCTAGTTTAACCCCGTTACTTATTTATATAAAATTTTATTAATATATGCAATACACTCGGTAACTTAATCTAACTTGACGCTTGACTGGGGGAAGGGCGACTATTAGCGAGCGTCTGCTGACGTTACCCTACTTAGCGGTTGGTGCTTAAGAATTAGGCGATGGTTAGGATTCTGAGAGATTTATGCTGTCAATTACCATGGTATATCCCATTTGTCAATCCATCGAATTAGTTAGATAGAGAGTCTCTGTGGTTGTCAAACCTGAGTATATTCAAATTCTTGTGAACGGTTTTCAGGTAGATACGTGAACTTACAACAAATTTTCAAAACACCCAATCCCATCATTGGCGTTGTGCATCTGTTACCCCTGCCAACGTCTCCCCGTTGGGGAGGAAGTTTAAAAGCGGTGATTGATCGAGCCGAACAAGAGGCGACAGCACTGGCATCAGGGGGAGTTGATGGGGTAATCGTGGAGAATTTTTTTGATGCTCCCTTCACCAAAAACCAAGTCGATCCCGCTGTCGTCAGTGCGATGACCTTAATTGTGGGACGGTTGATGAATTTGGTCACATTACCCGTGGGGATCAACGTGTTACGCAATGATGCCCAAAGCGCGATCGCGATCGCCAGTTGTGTCCGTGCCCAGTTTATTCGGGTGAATGTTCTCACCGGAGTCATGGCAACGGATCAAGGATTAATCGAAGGACAAGCTTACGAACTGTTGCGGTATCGCCGAGAACTCGGTAGTGATGTGCAAATTTTAGCTGATGTCTTGGTTAAGCATGGACGCCCCTTGGGATCACCGAATTTGACTACGGCGGTACAAGAAACCATCGAACGAGGGTTAGCCGATGGCGTCATCCTCTCCGGCTGGGCAACAGGTAGTCCTCCCAGTCTAGAAGACTTAGAATTAGCCTCAGCCGCCGCTAATGGAACGCCTGTATTCATCGGTAGCGGTGCCAACTGGGAAAATATTCCCACCTTGATGCAAGCCGCCGACGGGGTGATTGTCTCCAGTTCCCTGAAACGACGGGGACGAATTGAGCAACCCATTGACCCGATTCGCGTCAGTCAATTTGTGGAAGCGGTACGACGTGGTGTTAACACGACAGCGTCGCCGAAACCCATGTCTTCGGTCAAGTTACATTCTAAGTAGGAGTGAGCCATAAATTTCTCGCTTATTCCTGAAATTGTTAGCTCTGTTCGCCGGAAGCCCCACACCATACCTGTACTTCGACAGGCTCAGTAACAACCCAGGTTGGTGTCGGGATGGATAGGCGGGTCATTGTCGGTACAGAAATGACCAATAAATTAATCGGGTGAGTGTTGATTTTCGATGTACCTCTTTAGCGCTGAAACTGTAATTGGTGTATATTAAGATAGTCACCAGCCTTTGGGGAGACAATGAGAACCGCTTATCAGTACAAGCTACGCCCAACCAAACAGCAAGTCATTGAACTTGACAGATGGCTAGCTATGCTGTGCGCTGAGTACAACTATTTGTTGGCTGATAGATTCAACTGGTATGAGCAAAACCGTTCTCCAGTAAACGCTTGTCCCTTAATCTGTCATCTTCCTGAATTAAGAGACCCCCCAGATTACTATTCTCAGAAAAAAACTTTACCTCAACTAAAGAAAACCCATCCCTGGTATAAAGAAATTTACTCCCAAGTCCTACAGGATGTAGTCAAGAGAGTAAAGGTAACGTTTGATAAATTCCTCAAAGGCGATAGCAACGGCCAACGTAGCGGGAAGCCAAGGTTTAAAGCCCGTAACCGATATCGCACCTTGACTTATCCCCAGATGAAAGATGGGTGTTGGCAAGGTAATCTAATCAACTTACCGATGTTCGGCCAAGTTAAAGTTATCCTACATCGCTCTATCCCTGATGGATTCAAAATAAAAACAGCATCTGTTACCAAGAAAGCTGATGGTTACTATCTGACCTTATCGATGGCAGACAAGACAGTTCCGGAAATAAAGCCAGATTTTCACCCAGATTCAATTACAGGGATTGACGTAGGTTTAAAGGAATTCTTGACAACTGCCGATGGTGAAACTATTGCGATACCTCAACATTACCGTAAAGCTCAAAAACGGTTAGGAGTTATCCAGAAACGGGTAGCCCGCCGGAAAAAGGGGAGTAAGGGTAGGCTTAAGGCTATCAAGCAACTAGGAAAACAACACAAGCAGGTAGCAGATAAACGGAAGGACTTTCACTTCAAGACAGCTAATTATCTGCTGTCGAAATATGATGTAGTTGCTCATGAAAATTTAAATATTAAAGGACTTGTTCGCACCCGATTGTCTAAATCTGTGTTGGATGCTGGGTGGTCAAACTTTCTGTCGATACTGACAAACAAAGCCGAGAATGCTGGGAAGTTGGTAATTCCAGTAAGCGCCCATAACACATCACAAGATTGCTCCAATTGCGGCGAGAAAGTACCCAAAAAGTTGCACGTTCGATGGCATGATTGCCCCCATTGTGGATGCAGTCTTGACCGTGATCATAACGCAGCTATCAACATAAAAAATAGAGCGGAGGGGCATCCCGTTCTTAAAGCTCAACGTCTCCTACGCAATAGCCGGATTGGTTGAGAAGCCTACACTATACCTGTACTCAGGTTAGTGTAGGAGTATGTCACTGCTGATAGACAAATTATGAGACGCCGACGTTCTGCTCCCTGGATTCATCGCCACTCCCGCCCAATCATTGGTGCGATCGCGATTCTTGGTGCTTTAGATACGGCTTACCTTACCTTGGTGGAAACTGGGGTGTTTAAAGAAGCCGTATGTCCCACAGGTGAGGTAATCAACTGTCAAGCTGTCTTAAGTAGTAGTTATGCTTGGCTTTTGGGTGTACCCCTAAGCTTGTTTGGCTTTTTAGCCTATACTGCGATCGCGGTATTTGCCTTTGCCCCCCAACTTGTTAAATCATCGGCTAACAAAGACTTTCGGCGACAAGTAGACGATGGGAGTTGGCTGCTGATGTTTGCTGGCTCAACCGCCATGGTTATCTTCAGCGGCTATCTTGTCTATTTGATGTCGTTTGTAATTAATGCCTTTTGTATCTATTGCCTGGTATCCGCCTTCTGCTCCATCGCCTTATTCGTGCTGACGATCATTGGGCGTGAGTGGGAAGATGTGGGACAACTGTTTTTCACGGGCATTGTTGTCGGTATGGTAGCGCTGATTGGCACCTTGGGTATCTATGGCATGAGTGGTGAACAGACAACGGCTGGTGGAGTAGACAGTGGCGTGATTCCCCCAGTAACCACTGCACCCACAGCCCCCTACGGCTGGAAAATAACCACCACCTCTGGCGAAGCGGAAATGGAACTCGCTCGTCATCTTACCGCCGTTGGTGCTAAAAAATATGGTGCGTTTACTTGTCCCCATTGCCACGATCAAAAGGAGTTATTTGGCAAAGAAGCCTTTAGCGAAATCGATTATATCGAGTGTAATCCGGCTGGGAAAAATCCGCAGCCTCAAGTGTGCCAAGCAGCGGGAATACAAGGGTATCCCACTTGGGAAATCAATGGTCAGTTGTATCCTGGGGTTCAGAGTTTGGAAAAATTGGCAGATTTAACCAACTACCAAGGAAAACGCGACTTTAAGTATCAATTGCCTCGGTGAGAACTGTAGAGACGTTGCATGCAACGTCTCTACACGGTTAATCCGACAACGCAAATAAATCGAGGGGGAGATGACCATACATTTCATTAATACCCCCTTCAAAGGAAGATTGGCAGGATACTAAAACACCGCGATGCTCACCCGTATAGGAATCGATATAAAACAATCCTGAATTGCCGTTATATTTGATATACACCGCTCCCTCAATCGGAGTCAGGTCAAGATTCGGTTGATACCCTAAAGCTTGAGCATAGGTTTTGAGCGCCGATAAACCCTGAGCCGCTGTATTCGCGCAAATACCAAAAATTTGATAATCTGAATGTTCGGCAAGTAACGCTAAGGCTTGCCGCAGTTTCTCTTTTTCGGCATCTGAAACCACAGGTTGACTCTCAATGCAGTTGAAGGGTTCGAGAAGCGCTTGAGCGTCTGAGAGGGTTAGAGGGGTAGAGTTTTGGGTAGACATAACTGGCGGCGACAATAACGTGATCGATGATATAGCAAAAGGTACACAGCAGAAGGCAAAGGGCAAAAGGCACACAGTAGAACGCACAGAGGGTAGAAGGAAAAAGTACCCAAGTTCACGCCTAGGGTGACTTCATCAGATTTGGTATCACTTCAACATGATATTGATCACTCAATTCATGTAAAATTAATCACATTTTTTAGCCTTTATTATCACAAGCTTTCAGAGATATCGATCAAGATTTAGTCAACATTTTTACGTAAAAATAATATTTATACATAAAAAAACATCAAAAGAAAAGATCTGCAAAATTTATGAATACTTGTCCCTGCTGCTCCCATCCCTTACTTCGGCACATTAGCCACCATCATCTCTACTGGTTCTGTTCACACTGTTGGCAGGAAATGCCCAGCGTTGATACCACTCATCGTCAACCTGTCCAAGAACTAGAGCGGCTATTTAATCTGCCAACTGTCTCCAGTAAGACTAAATTAGTCAGTCGCCTGTAGTACATATTTACTAAATCTATGCCCATCAGTCCCGGTAATATTTACCGTTCATGGCGTATTACCGAGAAAATTAAGGGTATAGATCTCCGCAGAGGAGTTCTTTAATTATGGATTACTTACCCATCTGTTCATCAATTGCCGCAAATCTAGCCACTTTTTTAGACAATCTCCCTTACCAACATCAGTCAATCATCAATGGAAACATCAATGGAAAAGCGAAACATGAAATTGATTGTCAGGCGAGTGAAATTGTCCGCTCTTGTTTAGCTGACTATCCCATTAACCTTTATCTCGAAGGAGAACATCCAAAGCTCAATCCTCACGCTAACTATTCTATATTTGTCGATCCAATCGATGGGACATCCAACTGGTTACGTCAAGTGGGTGACCCGTCTTTCGTTATGGCGATCGCGGCAAAATCATCCGACGTCACCTTAGGGGATCTCGATTTTGCTTATGTGCAAGGATTACGATCCGGAGATTGCTACTATGGGACTCAGACTGCTGCTTATTTTCAAAACGCTCACAGTCAAGACTACACTCAGATTTACTGTCACTCTCAAGTCTCCCTAGAGGACGCGATCGCCTACTTACGTCCCGGCTATCATCGGGCAAAAGAAGCATTGAGCGGCAGTTTCCCCTTGTGGGTATGCTGTCGGGATATTCGCTCCGTTGATAACTCAGCCATGGAATTTTGTGAAATCGCCCGAGGCGCTGCTGATTTCATGGTCGAATGTCGTCATCTTTCGGATAATTATAATTTGCTCGCCTATCCAATTTTAAAATCAGCCGGCGGTTATCTGGTTGATTTTCGCGGCAATTCTCTGGCGTCTCTCAGTCTGGAATCGGAATATATTGTCGATTATGTTGCCTGTGGTTCCGGCTATCTATTACGGGAAATTCTCCATATTATTCAGCGTTGGGAGCAAAATCACGAAAAAAGTTTCCGTAGTTTTTTAGGGGAAATTGAGCGGGAAAACCAAGTTTTGGGAAGTCAAATTGCTTGATTAGTCTTATGTCTTATGTCATTCGTTGTTCGACAACAGTCGGGTGGATGAGTGCTGATAGTTGCAGAGATAAATCTTGTCTAGGAGTGTAGTACAGGTTAAATTAGGAAGCTATAATCGAGAACTCCTAATCTTTTATATAAAATGCTCAAACCCCTGTCCTTGACGACTGCACTATCCCTAACTCTCCTAACCGTTATCGCCGGATGTTCCCCTCAATCTAATCCCTCCCAACCTTCCGCCAACGAAAACGAGATCGATAGCGTCTCAGTCGCCGACAGTCCAGCAGAAGCGGAATTGGCGCAAAAACCAGTCGTTCCCTCACTCGCTTCCCCGGATAATCCCAATCCGGCGATTCAAGCGCAAATTGAGCAGTACATGAATGGTTTAGCCGCCAAAGGATTTGCCAAGGAAAATCATGGGATCTGGATTCAAGCTGGGGATACTCTGCTAGCGAATTATCAAGGTACTGTTCCCTTACCTGCGGCTTCTATCACCAAAGTCGCCACCTCCCTGGCTGCATTACAAACCTTTGGTCCCGATCACCAATTCATTACCCTGATTGGCGCAACGGGTGCTGTGGAAAACGGGGTTCTCCAAGGAGACTTAGTGATTGAAGGGGGAGACGATCCATTCTTTGTCTGGGAAGAAGCGATCGCTCTCGGTAATCTCCTCAATCAGATGGGTATCCAGCAGGTAGCGGGGAATTTAATAATCACAGGCAAATTTTACATGAACTTTGAGTTTGAGCCACTCACATCAGGGACTCTTCTCAGACAAGGATTAAATAGTCAACTTTGGACTCCCGCCGCCCAAACCCAATATCAAACCCTACCCCCAGACACCCCCAAACCACAAGTTGCGATCGCGGGTTCGGTACAAGTCTCCCCCACCCCTCCTAGCAACGTCCAACCCCTGATTCGTCACTATTCCTTCCCCCTGGCTGAACTGATCAAAAAAATGAATCAATATAGTAATAATAAAATGGCGGACATGCTCGCCAACTCCGTCGGAGGAGCGAATGTTGTCGCCCAACAAGCCGCCGCCGCTGCAGGCGTTCCTCAAGCTGAAATTACGTTAGTTAATGGTTCTGGATTAAGCGATCAAAATAAGATTTCTCCCCGTGCGGCTTCCGGTTTATTTCTCGCCATTGCTCGATACCTTCAACCTTATAATATGAGCCTTGGCGATGTCTTGGCGGTTGTTGGACAAGATGAAGGTATTTTAAACGAACGTCCACTTCCCCCATTCGCTATTGTTAAATCCGGAAGTTTAAATAATGTCAGCGCTTTAGGCGGAGCTTTACCCACGCAGCAGCAGGGAATTATCTGGTTTTCTACGATGAATATGGGTTACAACCTGGAAGGATTTCGCGCCCAACAAGAAGCACTGCTGCAAAGTTTTATGAGCCAGTGGGGAGCCGTTCAATCATTACCCGAACCCTTACAACCCAATCCCGAACGAGCCAGTAAAACCTCTAGCAATGAAATTGTCAATGAATTATGAGGAAATAGAGAATGGGAAACAGTGACAAAGGACATAAGACATAAGACTAATTTTCCGATTGGTTCGGCAATAGGGAATGTGGAGGAAGGGGATGTTTCCAGACATTGCGATCGCGCGATTTTAGCTGACTCAACTCAACCGTAGCCCCTCGCTGTTCTAATTCTTTCCCCTGAGCAGCAGATAAGCCCGCATTTTGCTTAAATATAGCTCCCTCAACTTTCACACCACTCAGATTGGCATTGAACAGATTCGCGCCTGTGAGATTTGCCTGTCTCAAATCCGCATTCGTCAAGTTGACATGACGCAGAAACGTATGACTTAAATCGGCTCCCCTGAGATTTAAATGACTTAAATCAGCACGACTCAAATCAGCGCGACTCAGATTTGCCCCTTCTAAATTAGCATGACTGAGGATAGCCCGACGCAATCGCACCTCCTGTAAATTGGCTCCCCTTAACATCGCCTGATTCAGTTGAGCATTGCTGAGATTCGCTTGGCTCAAATCGGCTCTGAATAGACTGGCTCCACTCAGATTTGCCTGTTCTAAAGTCGCCCCCTCTAAATTCGCTTGATCCAATTGGCTGCGCTGTAAATCTGCACCTGTTAAGTTCGCCTGACTCAGGTTTGCCTCACTCAAGTCAACCTCACTTAAATCCCCGTACTGGAGGCTAGTTTGTCGTAAATTGGCATTCTTGAGATTGGCACCTGTGAGAATTGCCTGATTCAAATTTCCATGGCTGAGATCCGCCTGTTGGAGGTTGGTATGTCGCAGTTTCGCCCCAATCAAACTGGCGCGACGCAGATTAATGTTTTGCAAGTTGGAACGACTCAGATTGGCGTTATTTAGGTTAGCGCCATTGAGATTGGCAGAATTCAAGTCAGTAACCGTTAAATCAGCCCCCAGGAGTATGGCGCTACTTAAATTAGCGCCCCCCAATTTAGCCAGACTCAAATTTGCCTCACTCAAATCCGCACTGCTGAGATTTGCTTCCCGCAAATCGGCAGCACTCAAATCACTATTGCGAATGTCAGCTCCCTTGAGATCACTCCCGCGTAGATTAGCGCCTTTCAATTGGCAAAAAATGCGGTATGCCTCCAACTCAGAAACCGCTGATTCGCCCTTCTTAATTTTGACGACATCAAATTGCACGTTCTCCGTATAAATGGCAAAGACAACATTAAAAATATCCAAAAAATGAATAAAAAACCGACATTCTGTTTCCGGATATTTTTCGTAATAGCGAATTAGATTAGCAATACAATTATCTAAATGAGTGCGAACATAATTACACAATAAAATAATTTTGAGCAGGAGAATTACAATTGTCAGAGGACTACCTTGGCTGGTGAGAGTGATAAAGAGTGGGGAGGGTTCCTGCCCATTTTCTGTGGTTAAAAATTCCAAGGTGCGCCGACACGTTCGCAGTAATAGCTCCATGGTCGTCGTTTCCTCATTGTATGACTCATAGAGCATCTCTAGTTTTTCGGTCAGAGTCTTTTTGAAAAAATCAATCGACTGATGAGGACTCGTTGAAAAGAGTAAATAGTCGAGTAATTTCTGCTTAAAGTCTCGATAAGTCAGCGTTTTGCTCTGCTGAACAAACACATCAGCCGTATGGGAATAACTGTGCAGAAACTTACGCGATATCAGTTGTTTGAGCAGACGAATGATTCCATTGCCCAGTCGAGTAGGATTCGGGGGCGGTTCCTTTTTAAAGGTTGGCGAATTACAATGCACGGTGTACATTGCTAGCTCAAATTTAAACTTCTCTTTTAACCGTTTTGCCGTTTTCTTAGCTAATTCTCGCTGCTCAACTGGATTTTGAGAATCTAAATATTGCGGTAACAATAAATAATAAGCATATCGATGACTCCACCCTCGACGTTCGGTACGGCTTGAGGTAAAGACTTTAAGTTCTTGATAGTCTTGGCTTTCAATAAAATTAGCAATCCACGTTCTCAAACGATTCAGGGTCTGAGATACAGTAAATTTAACTGAGTCTACCTTAGCCAGCGTTTGAATCAACTCCTCTATCGAGTCTGAGCGCCGACTTGCCAACCAATTGTTAATTAAAATATAGCAAGACCGCTTCAGAGTATTTCTGAATTCTTGCTCATTCTTTTGCTCAAGAAGCTCATACATTGAGCGAGCGACATCTGGATTTGGTGTACACTCACTAGAAAAAAATAACTGCTTAAATTCCTGCAAAACAGTTTCAGGAGGGTCATTTTCCACTCGATCGAGTAGGAATTGAAAAATAACCTCCTGAGCTTGCTGAATCCGTTGCTGCTTTGATTCTCCATCAACCGAAGAATCGATTTGCTGATTGTCTGGTATGATGCGCCCCTCCATAAATAGGCAATGAGTTGGCTAATCCTGGTGGTTATCTGTCTCTACTGCTCCATAGCGGCGACAGTCTCTGCCTCTAGTTTAACCTTTTCCCAAAATATTCTTTATCGGAAACATTTATTGTAACCAAAATCCGTAGCATCTTGGGGAGCAGGCATACAGGGGAGATGGAGGAGATGGAGGAGATGGGGGAGATGGGGAAGATGGGAGAGAGAATTTACAAAGGATGAATGACCAATGACGAATGACGAATGACGTAGCTTGCTTCTCAAGGGTAGCGAGTTCCTCACCGTTAACTTTAAATTTTCCCGTCTACTTATCCAAAAATTGCACCCTGTTGTTTGAGTTCTTGCTTCATTGGCTCAGAGAGTCCAGAATTATTCCCAAATCGAGTTCCCTTAACCTTCACATCCGTGAGATTTGCATTAAACAGGTTGGCATCAAGAAGATTAGCATGATTGAGATTTGCACCCGTCAAATTGACGTGACGTAGCAAAGCTTTACTCATATCGCTTCTACTGAGGTTACTATTGCTCAAATCTGTGCGAGTTAAGTTCGTTTTCTGAAGATTAGCATGACACAAACTGGCATAACTGAGATCCGCCCGATCCAAGTTAGCACTACTTAAATTGGCATGGTTTAGCTGAGTCCAATTGAGTTGAGCGCATCTAAGATTAGCATCCCTGAGATCTACATCCTTAAGATTGGCTTGACTGAGATCAGCATTGCTCAGATCAGCATAGCGCAGGTTGGCATTCACTAGATTCGCAGAATTCAAGCTAGCATTACTTAAGTCAGCACTACTCAGATCGGCTTGCTGGAGATTAGCACGACGCAGTTTAGCGCTCTTTAAAATTGCACAGCATAGATTAGCTTGTCGCAGGTCAGCACAACGTAGATTTGCTTCACTGAGACTCGCACCGCTCAAATTAGCATCTTGAAGCATCGCACCGCTTAACTCCGTGCGATCAAGCATCGCACCGCTTAAGTTTGTCTGACTGAGTTTGGCAAGACTCAAGTCGGCTTTGCTCAAATCAGCCCCCGCCAAATCAGCCTCCCGTAAATCTGCTGCTCTCAGATCCATATAACGGATATCTGTTCCTCTTAAATCAGCGTTCCGCAGATCCGTTCCTTTCAATTGAGAAAAGACGCGATAGTTATCAAGATCCATAACATAAGCATCTGGCTCATCGTCATTATCACTAAGTTTAACGATGTTATATTGAGTGTCTTCGGTACAAATAGCAAAAACAATCTTGAAAACTTCCAAGAAATTAATCAACCACTGACAGTCTTTTTCAGTAGAATTTTCGTAATATCGAATTAATTGGGCAATACAAACATCAAGATGCGTTTGAGCATATTTACAAATTAAAATAATTTTCAGGAGAATCACGACTAAGGTTAAAGGGTTGCCACGATTCGTTAACAAAATAAACAGAGTCGAAGGTTCTCGACCATCTTCAGTGGTTAGTACCTCAATCATTCGCCGACATGTTCGTAGTAGTAAATCACCACTAATCGGTTTGAGATGATGATTTTCATAAAGACTATCTAATCGAGCAAATAAATACTGATCGAGTATTCCCGAATAAACGGGAGTGTTAATTAAAAACAACAAATACTTTTTTAAATCCTGTTTAAAGTCTTGGTAGTCTTTATTTGTAACGTATTGGTTTAAATGATCAGCATAACTTCGGCAATTAACCAATAGTTGCCGAGAGCTTATTTTTTTAATCAGTTGGATGACGTGAGGACCTAGACGAGTTGGATTACTAATTTTTTTATCGGAGTTAAAATTAGGAGAATCATATCGAGCCGTATACATGGCTAGATCGAACTTAAATTTTTTCCTCAGCCGTCTAGATAGATTTTTGGCAGTTTCTCGCTGTTCAATTGGATTGCGAGAGTCCAGATATTGGGGAACTAATAAATAAGATGTATACCGATGACTCCAGTGCTGTTGTTCGGCTTCATATTCAGCCGTATAGGGAGCCGAAAATAATTTCAGTTCTTGATAATCGTGGCTATCAACAAAATTAGCAACATACCCTTTTAGCCGAGTCATGGAAGGGGATATAGTTGTCGGCTTCAGCGGAGGATCACCAACTAATTGAATCAGGTTTTGAATAAAATTATAACTGCGTTTTGAAGACCAGTTATTAATTAAAATATAACAAGATCGTTTTAAAGTATTTCTGAATTCTTTATCATTTTTGCTGGCAATAATTGTATCAAGTGCTGTTTTTACATGAGGCTCACTCGGCTCTTTACCAAATATAAATAATTGGCGAAACTCTTGTAATACAGTTTCTGGGGGATTGTGATGAACAAGTTTGATCAAAAATTGATAAATAACCTCTTGAGCCTGCTGAATATTGAAGTCAGACCCAGAAATGTCCTCACCTGATAAATTCAATTGTTCGCTTTCTGGCAAGATGCGCCCCGTCATGATCCAAAAAAATGTTGATTTGAACTCTCTTCTTAGCCGAGCAGTATAGGGGTGTGCAAGGGAGATTTTCGCGGGTCAGTACTGACCGCCCCACTGCACTAGCCAAATTTTGCCGACGGGAGAAGGAGCAACTGCGATCGCATAACTAAGTCAGCTAACCCTTGCTAAGACGAGTCTACTCTTCATCATACCTTAGTCTAGCTTTCTGGGACATCACCCAAAAGCGGCTATCCCTCCCACCGTCTTGGCTGGGATAGTAAGGATAGCCATTTGGTACTGTCTTCACCATTGATGGTTCCGACCAGATTCTTCGCTTCGCTCCCATCAGACAGGTTAGAACGCAACTTGGGATCAAATCTTATAGCCCTGATGAAAACTGTTGCTTGGGCCACTGATACTTCGTTCTTGACTTCAGGGGTTCAGCTTGACGACTACCTCCGACATTTCCCAAGGCGGCATTTCCTTTGCTCTTACTACTTTGTAACAACTGGTGAGCCATTAACACCATCAATGATTCAAAAACTGACGTTTTTTCATTAGGATTTAGTGTAACAATGGGCGGTCGGTTTTTGTCATTCATAAAGCCGAGGGCAAAGGCAACATGCTCTTGTCCCAAAGCGCCAGGTAAATCCATACAAGTTAGACCGATTATCATCGGAATTTGGACTCGGCTGTTCATAAACGAGATAATTTCGCGAGCATCATTGAAAGAGCTAGAACGATTAGCTGCCACCAGTAAAATATAGGCATGAGCGCGACGAATCAATAAATCCCACATAAAATCAAAGCGCGATTGACCGGGAGTCCCATAAACTTGTAACTCCATATCCCGACCTAAAATGCGTGTACCAAAATCGAAAGCAACAGTTGTGCGTTTCTTCATTAGTGATGTGTTATCTGTCGCTTTGCGTTCTGTGTCAATTACTGTCGTTTGACTAAAGGTTCGTACAAACGTCGATTTACCAGCACCCACTGTTCCGGTTACGACAAGACGCATTGTTTCCATTATACTTTTCTCCGCAGTATTTCACCTAAGTTTATGAATGTCAGATCCGTTAAGCGAGTAACTTACTTACAGCACACCGCTGTAAAAAAATATAAAATTACCCGGAATTGCACTACACCCGAAATTAATTAGCTAACCTTTAGTGTTATCTAACCATTTAGACGGAACTGGCTCCGGCGGCAATGAGTCGCTTAAATAGACGTTCAGTCCAGCCTGTTTCTTGAAGTACGGCGGCTGAACTGACTTCAATGTAGGCTTGCTCAATGAAGGCTAAATCGATCATACAAATTCGACTGAGTGCTTCTTGCAGTTCAGCCGGTTTGTCATTGGCTTTGAGTCGTTTGTCTATATCTCGTATCACCGTTGCCATCGCCGGAACAACATGTTGCGGTCCAATGCCAATTCGCACATGCACCAAGCCAATTCGCCAACGACGTTCAGCATAAGCATTACCCCAGTCATCCATACCCGTAAACATTTCGTAGAACCACTGAACAAAGGTTTCCCGGAGCCGATGGATGCGATCAGGTGTGTGATTTAAAATTGCATTCATTTCTGGATCGCTGCCTAAGTAGGCGTAGAACTGTTCGGCTACCTCTGGTGCAATTTCTTTCCCCCAATCAGCATGGAATTTCAAGAGGGATTTATCGGTTTCAGTGAAATAAATCCGATCTTGCATTTTTTGCAAAAAATCATAAGCGTTCAGGGTCATATTTTTCTCTGATCTGGATTTTAGGGTAAGTCTCAAAATAGAGTCTTCTCTAGTTCTAGCAATTTTTCTAGAGTATTGTCTGCTTGTTTTATGATAAAATCATGAATATTTTGAGTGAATGTTAAAAGGCAGAGGGCATAAGGTTTATTATCTGTACGGGGTTGTTTAATCCGTTCAATTTGTCCTAATCTTTATGGCGACAGCTATACCATTAACTATTCAAGCTTTTCCAGGATTTTTTCCAAAATCCGGAAGCTCTGGTAATTTTTTGGATTTAACTCTGTATAGTTTTATGAAGTTAATCTCTAGAGTTGTGTAGCTCTAAAAACGAGCCAGTGGATTAGATGTTTCACCCCGCTAACATAATGATAGACAGAATTAAACTCATCGCCAGGATAAATGCGCCCCCCCAATAAAGAATGAGACGCTGAGGCTGAGGCGTCTGAGTGGAAGAAGAGGTTTCAACGCTTTGTCCTTTAATCGACTGTAACCATTCAGCGACTCGTTGAAACTTGGGCAAGTTTGGATGAAGTTTTGTGAGCGAGTCTTGCCACAACTGAATAGCTTGTTCTGGTTGATTATTTTGAGCAGAGAAAATACCCATATTGGCTAACGTCTGACCTTCTCGGTAGCGATCGCGTAACTCCTGGAACATGGACAGACTCTGCTGATAGCAATCGATCGCGTTCTGGTTCTGCTGCTGCTGAAAATACACATTCCCCAGATTACTTAACGTCTTTGCCATTCCGGGGCGATCGCTCAACTCGTTAAAAATACCCAAACTCTGCTGATAACATTGGTTCGCCTTCTCCCATTGACCAGCTAACGAATACACATTCCCCAAATTAATCAGCGTCTGCGCCTCTTTGTCGCGATCGCCTAATTCTCGGCTGGCTTCCAAAGCCAGTCCATGAGTGCGTTCCCAGTCTCCCCAGTACCCATGAGTATTAAAGAAATTAACCAAATTTTGAGCTAGAGACACCACCACATCCCACGCCTCCGCTTGATGCGCCCACTCCACCGACGCTAATATATTCGGGCGCTCGATTTCAAACCAGTAGAGAGCTGTCAACAGCCAACGACGCTCTGTCGGCGCTTGCTCTTTACCCTTAACCACAGACTGAACCAACTGGCGACGAGTTTCTGGATTAATCGCCAAATCCACCATTTCAGCCGTCTCCAGATACCAGCGACTCAGCCGTAATCGAGCCGCTTGTCGCACATCCGCAGGTTCTTGCTGCGCCAACTGTCCTCGGGCAAACAAGCGCACCACATCATGGAAACGATAGCGCCCAGGACTTACTGGGGTGACAAGCTGCCATGCCACTAACGTATCAAAAGAGTGCTGCGCGATCGCAGGTTCCACCTCCAACAACCTTGGCGCGACTTCCGCCTTAAAATTCACACCGACTAAAAGTCCCAGTAACCGGAACAAACGCGCCGAGGCTTCATCCAATGACTGATAACTCAGCACTAGGCTAGGGCGTACCGACAAATCACTCAAGTGCATTTGTGCCAGTCGCTGCTTTTCATGTTCCAGCTTGCTGGCGTAATCCGCCAGTTGCCAGTGGGGGGATTGGCGCAGAAAACCCCCTGTAATCCGTAGTGCTAACGGCAGATAATCGCACTGAGTAATAATGTGTTGAGTGGCATCTGGTTCAGCCGCGATTACCTCTGCACCAATAAGATTTTCCAGGAGCGATCGCGCTTCGGGTTCACTCATCACCGGTAATTCGACAATCGTCGCCTCCTCCAACCCATTAATCTGGCGGCGAGTCGTAATTAAAACCGCACAAGTGGAACATTTAGGGAGTAAAGGACGAATCTGAAACTCATCGCGGGCGTTGTCCAGGATAATTAATACCCGTTTCCCTGCCATCACAGAATGATACAGTTGAGACCGTTCACTCAAACTTTGAGGCATCGACTGATCCTCCACACCCCAAACCCGCAGAAACCCCGCAAGTACGTCTAAGGGGTCGAGAGGTTGTCCTTCACTCCCGCGCAGGTTGACATAAAGTTGAGCATCAGGAAAGTCAGATTGTAACTCATAGGCAACTTGCACCGCTAAAGCCGACTTGCCCACACCTGTGACACCCGTGACGAGTGCGATCGCAGCCTGGGATTCTTGACCTGATCTTGCCTGCTTTAACACTCCTGTCAGGCGTTCCAGTTCCCCTTGACGCCCTGTAAAATCCGCCAGTTGCAGGGGTAACTGATAGATGGACGTCGGTTGTGTCAAAGTATTTTGATAAATCTGTTTCGCTTGACTGGGTTCAACTGTCACCGCATCTTGTACTAGACCATGAAAGTGTAATTCATACCGTGATTTATTTTCACTCATCGATTGCTCCAATGGTTTATCGCCAAACGATCATTATCACTCGCGCTTAAGTAGGTAGGGACAATTCACGTTAACGGAGAGGAACTCGCTGACCGAAAAGAAGCCAGCTACGCTGAAAAAATCTAGACATTCCTTTAAATCTATCCTGACTCAATTTTTTATAAAACGCCAGCTATAAGCGTAAAATCTACTCAAAATAGCTTGATTTTTATCTATGACGACATAAAATTAGCTGATGTCAACTTCTTTAAGAATATGAGATTTTATCATCATGAGGATATTAAACACCGAGGTTTTATCCATTGGATTAACTGTCACGATGCTTGGACAGGTTACGTCATTGAGACAACTCAATTCTCTGGTCACGTCTTCTACCGACTTGGCATTTGGACAATCGGTATGAGTCAGACCAATGAGCATCGGCAGTTGTACACGTTGGTGCATATAGGTAAGAATTTCACGAGCCGAGGAAAAATCATCCGCACGATGGGCTGCTACTAACAGAATATAAGCATCAGCTCTTTGAATTAATAAATCCCACATAAAGTCAAAGCGCGATTGACCAGGAGTCCCGTAAATATGCAGTTCCATTTCCGGACTGAGGATCAGGCGACTAAAGTCAAAAGCAACAGTCGTTTGAGGCTTCAATAAAGATGTGGAATCAGTGGCAAAGCGTTCGGTTTCAATGACGCCAGTGTCACTAGCCGTTTTCACAAATGTAGATTTCCCCGAACTAACAGGACCTGCGACAATGACCCGTAAAAATTTCATTGATTTGACTCCATAACAACACAGCGCAATTCATTCATTTTTTTGCGGATTGCATCAACCGTCTTCTTGATTAATAGATATAAGTCATTGAATCTATTGAATTGGAAGAGAATTGGTTGCAATATTTTGCTCGTTGAGGGGCGACCCGCTAAGATTAATTCACAACTGAACGTCATTCTATTGACGCGGGGCACCCACTCCTAAGGTTGACAAGTTTTAAGATTTTGCCAACGTGAGTTCGTAAAGTAAAGCGGCTACAGCCCCTCCTAATAAAGGACCCACCCAATACACCCAAATATTACCCAGTCCTCCCCCTAATAACGCGGGTCCTAAATGTCGCGCTGGATTCATCGCCCCTCCACTGATGGGACCTCCAGCGAGGATATCTAGGGCTACGGTTAAGCCAATAAATAAGCCCCCAACTTGGGGGGCACGGGGATCAATGGCGGTACCGAAGATAACGAAAACTAAGAAGAATGTCAGAAAAAACTCCATTGCTACTCCAGCAATAGGACTAATTCCTGATCCCAACGCTGGCGTACCCATACTGACGGCATTTAAAACCTGAATGGGAATACTTAGTTTAATCAGACTAGCGGCAAAAATTGCACCTAAACACTGGAAGAGAACATATCCACCCGCATTTTTGGGATCAATTTTACCGGTGAGCAATGCTCCAAATGTCACAGCGGGATTCAGATGTCCACCACTAACGGCGGCTGTGGCGCTCACCATTACCGCGATGGTTAATCCATGGGCGAGAGCGATACCCGTTAGTCCAGCACCTCCTTCGGTGATATGGTTTGCGGCGATTGCGCCGACTCCAATGAAGATTAAGGCAAACGTACCAATAAATTCGGCAATGAATGCTTTCCATTTCATCGCTGTCATGTCTCCTACAGTACATCATGTCAGTTGACTGGTTGATAAACGTTGGTTTGATTTAAGGCTACTAACGAGTCCAGTCGTAGATTTTTTAATTGATGTCCCTGTGTTAGAGATGCAATACCTTGATTGTTTTTTTACTGAGTTGGTTAATTAATGTCCAACTCAGGTTACAACTCATCGTGTGAAGATTGAAACTGGATTGATTCAGGCTTTACAGAAAACCGAATATCCTGCCCATTCTTGATGATTAACAAGAGAGACGATAGAGACTTGAGTCTGTACTCTTAGAAAGAGAATGCCAATTTAATAGAAACTCACTGTAATTTTCATTCATGCCCAATTGTTTGCTAAGTTTATAAGTAAACTTTAGCTATATCTTAGCCTGAGATTTGGGAGATAAAAATTACAAGTAGCTTCCCAGATTAGTCAACTTATAAATTGGCTAAATAGACTACCTCATCGCCACTTTCAAGTCATTAACGACACGCTGAATCTCTAACTGTAAAACACCCTGTTTGGCATCTTTTCCGGCGAGGACGATTAAAACAGCATCGTTACCACAATTGGTCAAAATGCTAAACCCTTCACCACTGACAACGCTGATTTGATCCATGCCGCCTTTAGCAAGTTCAGCTCCAACTTTCTCGCCCAGAGACAGCATCGTAGCTGACATGGCAGATACCCGCACATCATCAATACCACCGGGTAAACTGGATGCAAGTGGCAAACCATCTGGAGTTACCACGGCAGCTCCCTCCACATCAGAGATCTTAGAGACAAAGTTGTGGAGAATACGGGTCATTTTGTCAGAGTCAATCGGCATTTTTTTGCTCCTAACGTATTTTCAGAGATTTAGGTTCAGTAACTTATTAGTCTTTGATCGATTGAAACAAACTAAAAATGTTTATTTCAATTAAGCTTTCTATTAAAACAATCTTAAGTCCGGATCTTTTCTATAAATTAAATTTTAAAGTTTTTTTTAATAATTTATTGGTGTTTATAAACGCCCAAATGAATCTATGATTGGCAATTAAAATCACCAAAAACACTTTGCATTAAATGCTACACCTAAAACAGTATAATCAGTAGTTTAAAAACATCATCTGCATAACACTAAGACGTTTTAAAACTCCTGAGTAAGAATTATTTTGCCGATTGAGTCGTTCAACTCAATTCAATTGATCATTCCATAAGTAAGCGAGGGTAATTTGGGCAGAGAGAACAGTACCGTAGTATTCACCCTGAAAAAATTGATGAGACAAAGCTAACTTCAGCGCAAGTCGGTGAGGTTGGCGTAAGGGAAGCCTACCGTTCAAACAAATAAGCTTAACTTAGTCATGACAAAAGACATTTCGCTTTTATCGTGACGTGAAATAGAACATCTTTACTGATGTTTTACTTCCGCGTAGCGGTACTTGTTAAGTGACCTAGAAGCTAAAAACTATTTGGTCAATAAGTGGGTCGTTTATGTTTGCCAATTTACACTAGCGAACAAATTTTATTACCTGAGAAGTTTAGGTTTGTACTACATGTGTATAACATGTTTTACGTTATCTAAACCTTAGTGCGATCGCTAAATAATTGTCAATACAGTTAAGTATTCTTTTTTTACTTAAAGCAATAATTTTTTTTTATTTATAGCTGTGGCAATAAAGCTTACTTCCCTCCCCGCAGAAAATTACCTATTTTTCTCCCCCAGCTCTCCAGACGCTTCTTGCATCGCGTTACGGTATATCTACGGTAGGGGCTGCTGAATAAGTGTTGTGGTGAGGGGGAGCAGGGGAACACCTCGACCTTTCGACAGGACTTCGGCGTGAGCGCGGCAACTGAGTCTGTCGAAGTTCAGTCGAACGCTCAGGGCATCGCTTACCTCGACTCCGCTCAGTAACACGCTCGGTGTGTCACCTGGGGGAGCAAGGGTACATTTTCCCTGAGCAAGGTGATGCCGTACTTATGAAGGATGCTACCCCATTTCCTTGAAGAAAACCCTCTGTAAATAAAGCTCAAAGTATTGATGGGCTTTGCGGTTTTGGCTTTGTGCAGCAAGCCCTACGGTATATCAAGGATTTTAGCGATCCCAAAACGTTCCCCGTTCCCTGTCTGACCCACCCATGAAAAAACCCGGTTAAAACCGGGCCACACTACCATTTGATGGAAAACTTACTAAGTCATCAAGCTATGTTGACAAATTTTTGAGTACCAAGTGGAGTCCTACTTTGTAAGTTCATAGTCACAGGTGAGCGGGCAAGCTGCAAAAATTGACTTATGAAGAATATTCTGCTCACCATGTAACCAGCTTAACCAACGAACTTCCTTAGGATTGACGCCCTTAAAGGTTAATACGGCAGCGCCGAACAAAATGCCAAAAACATTCGCGCCAATCAAACCAACGGCGACGAGCAAAACGGCACTAATCGGCAAAAGTGATTGTAAGGAAATCGCCATAATTGCTCCAAGCGCCACCATTAAGACAATCAGCGGAAACCCTGCCACTAAGAGACTTACGGTTAGGGTAAATGTCCAAATTAAGAAGCCTGTGACCTTTTGGTTGAATGAATACGTCTTTGTGAAGTTTTCACGAGTTGTCATTTCCATGGACGTTCCTCCTATCGGGGGTAAAAAATGGTCTTTATGTAACAAACCTTTAATCAATTTCTGTAATGTAAGAAATTACGAAGGTAAAAACCAGTATAGTGAACTTCTCCGGAGAAATGAGCTTTTTTTTAAAAAAATTTACAATCAGGGTAGACTATTTATGGATCGCTGAGAAGATCAGACCGACAATTGAGTTCAAGCCTTGATTCCAGCTCATCTCTACCTATAGATAGATATTACTGAGCTGTTTAGCCTCCAAACCCTTCAATGGTATACCCTTGAAGCCTTCATAACTTGAATATGACCAATCCCCTAAATTGATTTTGTTAACATTTCTTATACTTTTGTGCCATGCTTCTCATAATTCTGGGGTAACTTCACATATAAGTAGTAGGCTGGCAAGCTTAAAGTTGTGGGTAAAATTTTTCTGGATCGCTACCCTCATAAGGGTTTGAGAAAATACTTGACCACTGTTTTAA